>JAZREB010000215.1:0-4884 GCA_045660585.1 Faecousia sp.
GGTTTTGCCACTGAATGGGTTGCCCTTGCGGACATAGTAGGACAGGAGCCGAAGGTCATCGGCGGTGGTGGTGAGATAGGAGCCCTTATTTTGGGCAAAGTCTGTGGGGCTGTCACCGTTTTCCCATGAAAGGACGGGATTCATGCGGTTACGGACGAAGTAATCTTCTTCATAGCCCTCGCCCAAGGTCCCGGACATGGTGCGAAGGTCAGCTACACTTACCTTTCCCGTGGATTGGAAAGTGACGGTGGAAGTAGACGCGGCGAGCTCTACGGCATCGATGGTATAACAATTGGTCACGGTGGCGGAGGCGGTTTCCGAGCAGGATGCCAGAATACCATAACTCTCCGTTCCGCTGTTATAGCATTTTTCTAAGAGAATATCGGAAGCGCCGGAGGAAATGTGACAGAGAATGCCGGCGGCCTTATTGGGGGAAGTTACGCTGCCGGTATTGTAGCAGTTGCGGATGGTGATATTTCTGCCACTACTCATACCGGCAATACCGCCTGCAAGATTTTTGCCGTCTACATTGGCCTTGTTATAGCAGTTTTCAATGGAGACGTTGCCACGGATGACACCTGCCAGACCGCCGATCTTGGCCTGTCCTATGACTACACCGGATTCGATGCCGAAATTACGGATAGTGGCACCGTTTAAGTCCCCAAAGAAGCCTACATAGTAGTTACCTTCTGTAACGGAAAGATTGTAGATTTTGTGACCGTCACCTTCAAAGGTGCCGGAGAAACGACAGGGAGAGGCACTGCCTGCCAGACCTGCAGCCTTGTTGCCGGCTACGATCCGACCGCTTGCAATGCCCAAATTCCGAATCTTGCCGGAGGAAGAGCCGAAGAAGCCTAAATAGTGATATCCTGTAGTGATGCTGAGATTGAGAATGCTGTACCCCATACCGTCAAAGGTACCCGCAAATTTATTGGAGGTTTCGTCGACTTTATTATTACCGCCGATAGGAGTCCATTCCCGGGATCTCAGATTGATATCATTTCCCAGAGATAGGGTCTGTCCTTTAAAGTCCGTTGCTCCGCTGTTGACCATATAAGCCACAAGGCGAAGCTGAGCAGAGGTGGTAAGGACAAGATCTTCCGGCAGGGCGGTATGGCACTGCCAGGAAAGGACAGGGAAACCTTTATTTTCCCATTCACAGTCATAGATATAGCCTGTGCCAAGGGTGGTTGCCACACTGACCATTTGGGCTGTTGTCAGTACGGAGTTGCCTGAGTAGCTTTCCAAGGAGGAATTGTCAGCAATCAGGCTACATTTGATGGCGACGGTAGAGTGGCAATTTTTGACAGTAATAGAGGTAATGGGATTGGTACAGCCAATCATAGCCCAAGCCTACACCGTATGCATAGAGTTGGGCGTACCAGGCCTTCATATAGGGGTCGGTTTGCACTGTTTGGCGGATTCGGGCAAAGTCGCTCTCTGTTGCCATGATCCGAGGGTGGACTCCTTCGGATCGAACTTCAAACAGACTTGTAACCGTAGAGACAGATGGGGCTGTGGTGGCCTCTGACTTGGGAAGGGCCACCTGTAGCAATAGTCCCAGAAGAACGACCATGGCTAAGAGGAAAGAACAGATGCGTTTCAACATAAAACAGCCTCCTTTTGGTAGTAAATCGGTATACTTGCAGTTTACAGAACGTGGGAGAAATTGTCAAATATAAAATGAGAAAGTGCTGAAAACAGCCCTTGACTTTTTTATGTCCATCATGTATACTGTTGGGGTAATTCAATATTCATTTAAGTGTCTGCAGAAGCGGTAACAGCTCTGCAGGAGAATAGAAAACCGGGTGAGAATCCCGGACGGTACCGCCACTGTATGCGTGGAGGTTCTGCATTTGACGAAAGTCGGTCATTGGGTCACCCTGAGAAGGCTGTGCAGAACTGAGGATACGTAAGTCAGGAGAACTGCTTAAATGTAGGGACACAAGAAGCTGCACGTACAGAGCTTGTGATTTTTTTGTTGCGGAAAAACGGCTGCAGCAGCTCTATTGGGGTTGCTGTAGCTTTTGTTTTTATAACCAACAGAATATTTCTTTTCGACAGGATCAGGTGATTCGGTGAGAGTCCGAAACAACCGTCCATTGCTGTGTTTGGCATTTCTATGCCATAAGTCAGAGAGCCTGCCTGCCGATGAGGGTTATCACGCTTTGACAGGAGAGTGCAGCCTGATTTATCCCATGGGAGGGATAGATTGGTTGCACTCTTTTTTCTTTGGCGTAGCCCAAAAAGGAAAGGAGGGATGCAAGTGACACCGGAAGAAAAGAAGGCCTGGGCGGAGGACCTTTTGCGATGCAAGTGCCGAGAATTGGGGCGTATGCCTACCAAGAAAGATTTCGATAGTGCAACTTGCGCCCAGATCAAGGCCTTTTTGGGCCCATGGCCCCGTGCTTTAGAGGCGGCGGGTTTGAAAACACCCAAGGAAAATAAGTGACGGAAAGGACGATACCTATTATGAAAAAACTATGTGCCATGCTATTAGCCATTGCTATGGTACTGACATGGGTGCCTGCTATGGCATCTGCAACGGAAAAAGAGTATGTTTACCTGTCTGTGAGCTTTGACGGCAAATATATTCAGGACAAAAACGGAAATACCATGGTCTATGTTCCCGTGGAAATGGATAAGATCCGCGCCATTGACCTGACGGAGTATGATCTGGACGTTCTGCTTTATGATGCAGACGGAGACGGCGCTTATGAAACAACTGCCCTACAGCTCCTGATCTATGCTCACGAAGAACTCTACGGTGGAAAATGGAGTGATGTAGACTATGATGTGATGCCCGGCAGCTCCTATTTTAAGGACGGAATATTCGGCTTTACGGAAAATCTGGTATATTTCCAAAACGGGGATTTTCCTGTAGATGAGAGTCAGCAGAGCGATTTTATGACCGTAGGTGCCACTGCGGAACGGATCGTACTGGAAGCCGGAGATTTTATCGATGTGGCCAGCTTTAGCTGTTACAGCTTCCTGTGGGATCAGTTAGGGGGATTCCATTTCTTTGCGGATCAGAATGGGGACTATGTCCATGATTTTACAGTGAACCCGGGGGAGACTCTCACGGTAAATCTGAAACATTCCTTCTGCGATCTGATGTATGGGGAAAGCTGGGTAAAAAGCGCAGGGAACTATGACATTTATTACGGCAAAACCTTTGGGGAAGCCCTGGGAACTGTGGTAACGGATGAACAAGGGAACGGAACCTTTACATTCCCGGAAAGTGGGAAGTATTATCTCTGGTGTGACGGAGATCAGGGAACAGACGACGGCACCCACAGCGCCTGTGAGTATTACAATGACACGGGAAAGCCCTGCATCGTTTCTGCCCCGGCTTATGCCAAGGTTACGGTCTGCGAAGGAACGGACTCTCGGGAGTCCCGAGATGTATCCGAGATTTTGCATGCTACCATGGCACAGCTTGCCCGTACGGTCTCGGAGCCGGTGTTTGGCACCATGGCAGGGGAATGGACTGTATTCAGCCTTGCTCGCGGGAACTACTTTGGAAAGAATGATCCCTATTTTACCTCCTATTACGACCGAATCGTAGCCACCGTTAATGAGACCGCAAGCAGTGTGAATATGAACGGCGCTCTGGATAAAAACAAATCCACCGATAATTCCCGTCTGATCGTAGCCCTGTCTGCTATCGGCAAGGATGCAACCTCGGTGGGGGATTGGGATTTGGTAGAGGCCTACAGCGCAAATGGTATGAACTGGATCCGTAAGCAAGGTATGAACGGAACGATCTGGACGCTGATCGCACTGGACTCCGGCAATTACGCCACATCTGATCCGGAACTGCGGCAGAAGTGTGTGGACGCCATCTTATCCATGCAACACAATGACGGCGGCTGGTCTCTGGTCACTGCCAAGGCACAGCCCTCAAACGTGGATATTACGGGTATGACTCTTGTGGCACTGTACCCTTATCGGGAGCAGGAGGCGGTGAAAGAAGCCTGTGAGAAGGCCTTTACATGGCTGTCTGAGGCACAGCTCGACAACGGTGGTTTCCCCTATGGAACCGGGGAAACATCGGAGAGCTGTGTATGGGCTATTGTGGCTTGTACGGAGTGGGGGATCAATCCTGACACTGATCCCCGATTTGTAAAAAACGGCAATTCCGCTGTGGATAACCTGCTGACCTACTATGTAGCGGAGGAGGCTATGTTTGAGCACGGCAGAGGTGCCGGATCCAATGCCATGGCTACAGATCAGGCTTGTTATGCACTGGTTGCCTATGACCGATTCGTGAAAGGGCAAGAGGCACTGTTTGACTATTCCGATGTGACTTTTGAAACGGTAGATCCCAAGGAAATCACTGCGACCTTGGCTCTCCCTGCTCGGATCAATCCCGGAGACAGCTTCTGCGGTAGTATCAGCGTAAACAAATGGGATCCGGAAGGGGGATACAAGCTCTTAGATTTTCTCATGACCATTCCCCAAGGGATCCGGGTTACGGATGTAAAGGCAAGTGATCGCTTAACAGGGGGAGAAGTCAGTTGGTATGTAGAAGAAGAGACCGGTTCCCTCCGTGTGGTGTATTTTGACGTAAACCGATACAGTACCCTTCAAGTTGCCGGGGATGAGTATCCCGCAGAACTGTTTACCGTCTCTTTCTGTGGGGAGAAGGTTACAGGTGGCAGTAAGGTGCAAATAGGTCTTTCCGGCATGTCCCTGAAGCTGAGCGCAGATTCCGAGAATGAAAAATCCATGGTGATCGTCAATACGGATCAGGCTGTAGGGATCGTAGAGATCGTAGAAGGGATCTCCTTCAGTGCGAAGTGCCTGTATACACTTGACGATGTGCATCTGATCCCCTCTGATAAAATGCCGGTTGCGGTGGCTCTTACAGCCCTCCAAAAA
>JAZREB010000216.1:0-2047 GCA_045660585.1 Faecousia sp.
AAAAACTTCCTATGTATTATATCAAGAATCAAAGCATTTTGCAAGAAGGTATTGTAATTCTTTGCTTTTTGTGGTAAGATAACATGAGATTTTTTAGTTTACATTCCATGGAGTGAAGAATATGTCAAATTTACAGAAAGAAATCAATCGTCGTCGCACCTTTGCTATTATTTCCCACCCCGACGCAGGTAAAACCACCCTGACCGAAAAATTCCTCCTTTACGGCGGAGCCATTGCACAGGCCGGCGCCGTTAAGGGTAAGAAGAACTCCCGTGCCGCTGTCTCTGACTGGATGGAGATCGAAAAACAGCGTGGTATCTCCGTCACTTCCTCTGTTATGCAGTTCCAGTACGATGGATTCTGCATTAACATTCTGGACACCCCGGGACACCAGGACTTCTCCGAGGACACCTATCGTACCCTCATGGCCGCCGACTCCGCCGTCATGGTCATTGACGGCTCCAAGGGTGTCGAGGCTCAGACCCGCAAGCTCTTTAAGGTCTGCGCCATGCGCCACATTCCCATATTCACCTTTGTCAACAAGATGGACCGCGAGACCAAGGATCCCTTCGATCTCTTGGACGAGCTGGAACGGGAACTGGGTATTGAGACCTATGCCGTTAACTGGCCCATCGGTTGCGGCAAGGAATTCCAGGGTGTTTACGATCGGCAGAAGAGCCAGATCAATTTCTTCTCCGGCGTTTCCGGCAAGAAGAAAGCCGAGAAAATGGAGATTTCCCTGGACGATCCTCAGGTCGGCGAGATCATCGGCGAAAAGCGTTGGGAAACTCTCCGGGATGATGTAGAGCTCCTGGGTGCCGGTAGAGAGTTTGACTTGGACGAAGTCCGTAAAGGTCAGTTATCTCCCGTGTTCTTCGGTTCTGCTCTGACCAACTTCGGTGTTGAGCCCTTCCTGGAGGCATTCCTGCAGATGACTTCCTCTCCCCTGGCTCGTACTGCAGATTGTGGTGAGATCGATACCTTCAGCCCCGATTTCTCTGCCTTCGTCTTCAAGATCCAGGCCAATATGAACAAGGCTCACCGTGACCGTCTGGCCTTCATGCGAATCTGCTCCGGCAAGTATGAGCGTGAGGCAGAAGTCTTCCATGTACAGGGCAACAAAAAGCTCCGCTTGTCACAGCCCCAGCAGATGATGGCACAGGAACGTGAGATCATTGACGAGGCATATGCCGGTGATATCATCGGCGTATTCGATCCCGGTATTTTCTCCATCGGTGATACCATCTGCGTTCCCGGCAAGAAGTTGCGTTTTGTCGGCATTCCCACCTTCGCTCCCGAGCATTTCTGCCGTGTCAGCCCTAAGGACACCATGAAGCGTAAGCAGTTCGTCAAGGGTACCGAGCAGATCGCACAGGAGGGTGCCATCCAGATTTTCAAGGTTCCCAACACCGGTATGGAAGAAGTCATCGTCGGCGTAGTCGGCACTCTGCAGTTCGACGTATTCCGCCACAGAATGCTCTCCGAGTATGGTGTAGAGCTCCGCATGGAAAATCTCCCCTATGAGGTTCTCCGCTTCATCTCCAAGTCCCCCTGTGACGAGAAGGATCTGAACCTGTCCTCCGATGCAGAGCTGTTAGAGGATTACCGCGGTCACAAGCTCCTGGTATTCTCCAGCTTCTGGGCCATCGACTTCACCATCCGTCGCAACCCCGGTTTAGAGCTCAGCGAGACCCTTTCCGTTAAATAATCATTCCCAAGATCCCTATGCCCCCAAATTCGGCATAGGGATCTGTGTTTTGTTTGCCACCCTGCTAAAGCGAGCGACACACCCACCTACAGGGGCATGAATGAGTGCCCGAAAGGTCACTGATGAAAAAATTTTAAGCCAACACCCATTGAGAATAAACTGCCAATTTCAGGTTATCGAACTGTTTTGGCTTTTGCTCCATACGCCATGCGTTGCGTTGAATACGATCATTTTATAACTCGGACATACTTTGCTCCCCTGCCGGGGGCATTACTTTCTTGTTTCGCCAAGAAAGTAATCAAAGAATCGACCAGAGGAGAGGCGCTTAGCTTTTCCTCT
>JAZREB010000217.1:0-10819 GCA_045660585.1 Faecousia sp.
TGTTTTTCATTGCAGTTAAATTATAACACCAAAGGGCTGATTTTTCTACAGGATCAGCCCTTTTTCTGTAAAAAATTCGCAGGCTGTACCTTTCGGCACAGCCTGCTGTTTTTTGGGGGACTTTTTTTACAGCCCCTTTTCCTTAACAGGATAGTTTACAGGGTTTCACAGAAACGGATGCCCTCTATGGAACGAATCTCATCTAAGAGTATATCGTGGTTTGTTTTTTTAGGAGATTTTACTGTAGCGAAGAAGGATACACCGTCTGCGCGGGTCCCTTGTTCTACTTGCAAACCGGAAATACTGAGAGAAACCTCACGGAAACGGCGGAGACATTCGCCTAAAGAAACATCCTTATCTAATTCGATATAAACATCCAGACTTCTTGCGTGTCGATGGATCTGACCGTCCCATAGGTGCAGTAGGGTCAACACCAGAAAAATAGCACCACAACCCATAATAGCGGCTTCGTACAAGCCCACACCAAGGGTCAGACCTATGCAGGCGGCTGTCCACAGACTTGCGGCAGTGGTTAGACCTTTGATTCGATTGTGGGAGGTAACAATGATTGTTCCTGCTCCCAGAAAGCCAATGCCACTGACGACCTGAGCACCCATTCTTACGGGATCACCGGAGCCGTAGGCTTGGTAGATGTACTGATTGGTCATCATAACGATGCAAGCACCGATACATACCAGCATATTCGTTCTCAGACCTGCAGGGCGATTTTTACGCTCACGCTCGAAACCGATAATACCGCCGATCACTACGGAAAATATCAGGCGTATTGCCATAGAAACTATGGTCAATTCTCTTAATTCCAACATAATTTATCCTCCTTTCAGCAGGGGATCATAAGGGCTTGCCGTTCAGGGCGGAATATACCAGACGATCTCCCTCGTAGCACAGTTTTAGGGAGAAAAAGGGGACTTTCTGTTCCATCAGGGACAGGAAAATTTTATCACCCTCCCATTGGGGCAGGGAAGCGAAGAATTCCTTATCCACCCATTCCAGAGTGCCTTCGTTACAATCGATCAGTTCTCCGTGGAAGCCTGTGGCATGGAACAGGTGCATATATTCCCCTTCCCACTTGTCGGAGACAAAGGTGACGATCCCACAGTAACGGTAATCCGTTAGGGTCAGACCCGTTTCCTCCATAGCCTCTCGCAGGAGACAGTCCTCCGGGCTTTCGTTTTCTTCAAACTTTCCGCCAATGCCTACCCATTTGTCCTTATTCAGGTCATTTTCCTTCTTGATCCGATGGAGGAGCAAATAGCAGTTGTCTTTTTCAATATAGCATAATGTGGTATTTTTCATTGTTTTATCTCCTTGAAAATCAGCTCGTTGTAGCCTGTTTCTTCATCGAATTCCTTGTCGATCTCCCAATGGTCAAGAATGCCGATGACCAATTCACAAGTGGTGTTGATGATACAGCCCTCACAGAGATGACCACCGATGGCGGACAGATCCTCTCTTGAAAGGGCAATGTGGAGATGACAGCGCTTTTCACTAAGGGTGCCGTTTAGACTCAGGATCTCGCAGTGCTCCGTAATATCGCGGATCCGCACACCGCTTGCATCTCGTACACGGCCTTGAGAAATACAGCCTACGGATGACAGGATCACACCGGCAGAAATACAGTGCTCTTTCGCAATCCGGCGGATGGATAACAGCAAATCGTCCCCTCGGTGGAGTCGTTTGCAAATGGTCTTCATGAGTTGGCCTCCTTTCGGGTAGGAAAAATGCTGTCTCACGGAGCATAGCTACTTTCGGAGACAGCACAGAATTTAGAGTATAAGGTTGATGGCGCTATGGCAATTGATAACGGAGCAGTGTGTGCTGCCTTTCTGAAACTCTCCGTCTAAGGTCCAGTCCATATCTGCAGGGGCTTCTATCTCTACGGAGGGGGTGGAGACCAGGGTCAGCATAGGGGAATTGTAATCCTGGGTGGTCAGAGCCAGAACGCAGTCACTCATCTCCAACAGGCTGAGAGGTTTGCGGATCAGCAGGAGCTCAAAGAGACCGTCATTCATATCCACCAAATCCGGATCCAGTGTCAGGATCCCTGCTAGGGAGGTGGAGTTACTGATGGCTCCGAATATATAGTCATCCTCGTAAACATGACCGTCGGCAGTAGTTAACCTGAGGTGGTAACTGCGGATGGTTGCCAGTTCCTTTACACCTGCCAAAACATAGGCGGTGTGGCCCAAGAGATTCTTAAGATTCTGAGGGGTTGCATAGGAAGTACGGGTGAATGCACCAAAGGATGCGATATAGGTAAAACAGCGACCGTTAAATTTACCGATATCCAGCTTATAGGTGTGTCCTTCCAAAATGCTCTGGGCGGCGGAAAGAACATCCTTAGACAGCCGGAGACTACCTGCAAAATCGTTGGTGCTTCCTGCGGGGATATACCCCAGGGGCGGCCGTTGCTCCAGAGCTTCCAGACCGGTTACAACCTCGTTAAAGGTGCCGTCTCCGCCGATACATACGATCAGATCGTAGGCAGAACCCTTTTGGGCTACTACGGCGGTAGCGTCTGCCTGATTGGATGTCATATGGACAGTAACTTCGTAATTTGCTCGGTTATATAAGGAAATAATGTCAGCCAAATGGGGATTGGCTTTCTTCTTTCCGGCGCAGGGGTTCATGATAATGAGTAACTTTTTCATCTGAAACGGAATTTAATAATCAAGAGAACCAGAGCCATAAGGGTACCGAAAATGAGCATGGCCCAGATTTCACGGGAACGGGGCTTGCGGATCTCGAAGGGGGTAATATAGGCCAAGCCTGTTATGGCAGTGATCCCACAGAGGGAAAAGCGGAAAACGCCTTTATCGAACAATGACAGGAACGTGATATCGCTCTGCTTCATACAGTATACAGAAATCAGGCAGAAAAAGAAAGGGAAAATTAGGGAAGAGGTAGTAATGGGGAGACCGGAATAGTGCTTGCGAACCTCGTCGGTTTCCTTCTGCCGTAATTCCTCGGTAACATTATAGTATGCCAGACGGATCACACCGGCCAGTACGAAGAGGGCGGCAATAACACAGGCATACCACTTGTGACCGCATAGTACGATAGTCATGGTTGCAGGCAGAGCACCGAATGCCACCACATCTACCAGAGAGTCGATCTGGATGCCGAAATTCTTTTCGTCTTGGGTACGGTTCTTTTTGGCTCGGGCGACTTTTCCGTCGAACATATCACACAGTCCACAGAACAGGAGGCAGAAGGTAGACCAAATGGGATGTCCACCGGTAACCAGTGCAATGCCGCCTATTGCGGAAACGAGACTCAGATATGTTAAAATGACGGTATAATCGTAGAAACCAATCATATGTTATCCTCCTTGTTATATATGCGATCGGAGTGCAAGACCGGATCGCAGATCTATATCGGATCTTTATCTAATTATTATGCTATATTTTTGTCCATTCGTCAAGTGGGGAATGACAAAAACTGTAGGAAAATGCAAGAAAAACTCTCAGAAAATGGGTTTTAGAACTCTCCTGTAGCATACATGAGGGCGGAAAGGGCACAAAGGGGGGCGGTTTCACAGCGGAGGATCCGACTACCTAAGGTGCAGATCTTCAGCCCTGCGACCTGTGCTCGGCGGATCTCTTCTTCGTCAAATCCGCCTTCGGGGCCGGTGAGGATAGAGGCTGTTCGGAAGGGTGTGGCCTCGATGGCGGCACGGAAGGTGAGCTGTTCTTCGTTTTCGTAGAAGCATACAGCAAGATCGGCTTGGGCGGCTTCTTGTAAGGCGGCTTCGTAAGTGGGAAGGGAGCGAACCTTGGGAATGATACCCCGACGGGACTGCTCTGCGGCAGAAGCGGCGATTTTCTGCCAACGATCCAATTTTTTGCCCAGGGACTTATCATCGGGACGGGAAACGCAACGGGCAGAGGGGAAACAGATCAGCTCTGTGGCTCCCAATTCCGTAGCTTTCTGGATCACGTGCTCAAATTTGTCACCCTTGGACAGCGCCATGTATACCCGACATTTGACGGTGGCCTCGCTCTGAGAAGGGTCGGCACTGTGGACGACCAAGCTGATCTGTCCCGGAGCAACGTCGGATACGGTGCAGGCATAGTCGGTGCCTTCCCCGTCACAGACAGTGACGGCATCTCCGTTTTTCAGGCGCAGAACTTTTGCATGGGCGGCATTTTCCCCGGTGAGTACCATGAAAGAAGAATTGATTTCTTGAGGATCTACAAAGAAACGAGCCATAACAGCTCCTCCTGTTCAATATTGATTGGAATCTATTTTATCAGAAAAAATAAATTTTTGCAAGATGAAAAAAAGGTATTGACAAATCCTAAAATTCGCTGTATAATAGCGGAGCAAAGTGCATATGCGAGTGTGCTGGAATCGGTAGACAGGCACGTTTGAGGGGCGTGTGGCAGCAGTCGTGTGCGTTCAAGTCGCATCACTCGCACCAAGATCGACATTCTCTTAGGAGAGTGTCGATTTTTTTATTTGCGAGGCCATGCTTTTACGTAGGAATGAACTTTTTTAGGGGTTCGTTGGGAGCGGGAATTTATAATTTTTCACAATATCCCGATATAATGCAAAAATATATTGACAAATAACGGTTGTTGTGATAATATATGCAAAAATTAAATGATCCATTTGGATAGAGGCGCGTTTTGTCATTAGTATGGTTCTCTGAAAGGCCTTCGCAGGGCTGTGGGAACAGGAAAGGGGCAAACGCCGAAGAGAGCCAAGGCGTACGGCTTTTCTGGTCAGACGAAATAAGAGTCGGCTGACTGTCGCATTTGCGGAGTGCTATCCGAATTTAGCCCCATTTCTGTGGACTTCATTCGATAGCCGATGTGTGTTTGCATCGGTTTTTTCTTTTCCTCTATCCTCCAATGATCGAAAATGGAGGACTTTTTTATGTTATATCCCAATCTTTCCGTTAACGAGCAGGGACACTTGGTGTTTTCCGGGCAGGATGTATGCGTCCTGGCACAACAGTACGGCACCGGCCTTATGTTGGTAGACGAGGATCTGATCCGTGAACGTTGCCGCGAGTATATTCAGGCTATGGCGGAATTTCTGCCTGCAGGCTCCCACCCCCTCTATGCAAGCAAGGCTTTGTGCTTCAAGGGGATCTACGAGATCATGAAGGAAGAGGGCATGGGTGTAGACGTGGTCTCCGGCGGAGAGATCTTCACTGCCAAGCAGGCTGGCTACCCTATGGAGGAAGCCTATTTCCACGGAAACAGCAAGACCGATAGAGAAATTGCCTTTGCTATGGAATGTGGCATCGGGTGCTTTGTTTGCGATAATACAGAAGAGTTGGATGCCATTGATGCAGAAGCAGGTCGTCGTGGGATCCGCCAGCGTGTGATCCTCCGTCTGACTCCCGGTATCGATCCCCACACCCACGAAAAGATCAACACCGGCCGTATTGATTGTAAATTCGGTGTCGCCATCGAAACAGGGCAGGCAGAGGAACTGATCCGCAGAGCGCTGACAAAGGAAAATATCATCATGGATGGGTATCACTGCCATGTGGGCTCTCAGTGCTTTGAGCCTTCTCCTTTTTTGGAGGCTGCCATTCTTATGCTGAAATTTACTGCAGAAATCAAGGAAAAAACCGGCTATATGCCCCGCATTCTAAACCTTGGTGGCGGTATGGGTGTTCCTTATGTTAAGGAAGACGGTTCCATCAGCTACAGAGAAATGATCCGTGCCATCGGACAGGTCATTGATGAAACTTGCGAAAAGTTCGGTTTGACCACGCCGGTGATCCTCATGGAGCCGGGCAGGAGCATTGTTGCCGATGCCGGCATGACTGTTTATCAGGTCGTCAGCACCAAGACCATCCCCGGATTTAAGAACTATCTGTCCGTAGACGGCGGTATGTCCGACAATCCCCGTTATACCCTCTACGAGGCACAGTATACCATTTTGCCTGCAAGCCGTATGCATGATACATCGGACTTCCTGTGCACTGTGGCAGGCTGTTGCTGTGAAAGCGGAGACTTGATCCAAGAGGATGTCCTCCTGCCCCGTTTAGAGCGAGGGGATCTGGTGGCGGTTCTGACCACCGGTGCCTATAACTATTCTATGGCCTCCAATTATAATCGCGTTCCCAGATTCCCCTTGGTCATGCTCCGTGGCGGCAGCTCCTATGTAGCCGTCAGACGGGAGACCTACGAGGATATGCTTCTATGTGATTGCTGAACCTGGCCCGTGTCGGTATGGTGCCGACACGGGTTTTTTGTCGAAAGGGAAAGGAGATTGCCGAAATAGGATTGCAAAATTTGTTGGGATATGGTATTATATAATGGAAATAATATGGTTTGGGAGATGCAGATATGACTGAACTTGTAACCAAAGAAATGATTCCTGAATATGAGGCCTTTCTGGAGAATCATCCCGAAGGCCACTTTGCACAATCCGCCCTGTGGGCAAAGCAGAAGCCCGCATGGCGCTGGAAGGCCATTGTCTGCCGTGGAGAAGACGGCAAGATCAAGGGTGCGATCTCTTTCCTGATCCGCCGTATGCCCATCGTTCGCAGAAATATGATGTATGCCTGCCGCGGCCCCGTTTGCGATCTTACGGATAAAGAAACCTTTGCAGAACTCATGAACGCTTCCAAGGCTCTTGCCAAGGAAGAAAAGGCCTATGTTATTAAGATCGACCCCGATGTACCCTCTTCCAACACAGACTTTGCTGCTATGCTGGAGAGCCACGGCTTTAAGACCCGTGACACCGGCAAGAATTTTGAGGCCATTCAGCCCAAGTATGTTTTCCGTCTCCACCTTAACGGTCGGACAGAAGAAGAAGTCATGGCAGACTTCCACCAAAAGTGGCGCTATAACATCCGTGTAGCTGTGAAAAAGGGCGTGGAGATCCGCCTGTGCGGAAAGGAAATGGTTCCCGAATTTGCACGGATCATGATCGAGACAGGACTCCGCGACAACTTCGCTACCCGTCCGCCTGAGTATTTTGCTGCTATGCTGGATAATCTTGGAGACAAGTGCCGTTTGTATATGGCGTTCCACGAGGGTCAGCCCATTGCAGGTACCCTTGCCATCCTCTATGGCGATAAGGTCTGGTATCTCTATGGTGCCAGCTCCAACGAACACCGTAATCTCATGCCCAACTATCTCCTGCAGTGGAGCATGATGCAGTGGGCCATTGAGAACAACTGCCGTGTATACGATTTCCGCGGTGTTTCCGGTGATATTTCCGAGGACAATCCCCACTACGGCCTCTATCGGTTCAAGAAGGGCTTCGGCGGCGACTTTACGGAATTCGTTGGCGAATATGACTATGTACAGAACAAACTGATGTATTTCATTGCGGAAAAGGGCAGTCTGGCATATAAGACCCTGGCAGCTAAGCTCTACCGCATTAAGAATCGCAAGGGGTGATCCCATGAGTACCTATGTTGTTTCTCGGGAGGATCTTGCCCATAATGTCCGAATCCTGCAGGAAAAGGCAGGGAAGACTCCCATCTGGGCAGTGGTGAAGGCCGATGGCTACGGTTTGGGAGTGGGCACCTTCGCCAAGGAGCTGTATGACCTGGGGATCCGACAATTCTGCGTTACAGAGCCGTGGGAGGCCGAAGCCATTCGTTCCCGTGGAATTTCCGAAGCTCCTATTTTAATGTTGCGCCAAATCAGCGACTCGGCGCAGATCCGTGCTATGCAGAAATTGGGAGTCATTCTGACCGTTGGATCCTTGGAGTCTGCACAGCGGATCAATGCTTCTGTGGATGGCCCTGTGGATGTGCACCTGAAGTTGGATACGGGTATGGGACGTTACGGATTCCCACAGACGGAGATCCCGGAAATGATTTCCTTATTCCGTGAGGGTAAGCATCTGCGGATCAAGGGAGTCTATACCCATTTTAATTGTGCTTTCTGCAATGATGATCTCACAAAGACCCAGTTTTCTGTATTTCAGAGCACTGTGAAGGTTCTGCAGGCAGAGGGCTGTGATACGGGAACAGTGCACTGCTGTAATTCCGGTGCGTTCTTAAAATTTCCGGAGATGCACTTAGACGGGGTTCGTTTGGGTTCTGCTCTGCTGGGCAGAATGAGCTTCCCCACCCAATTACGCCCCTTGGGCAAGGCTTGTACTACCATTGAGGAACTGCACCACATGAGCAAAGGACAGACCACCGGCTACGGAGCCCTTTGGAAAAGCAAGGGAGAAAGTACCCTTGCTATCATTCCCGTGGGTTGGTATAACGGTTTGCAGGTCAGTTGTAAGGAAGACCGTTCCAGGGCTGTGGACTGCATCCGTGGTGGCCTTAGGGAACTGAAAAATCTGCTGAAACGACCCGGAACCTATATCATGATCTCCGGCAAAGCATGTCCCGTTGTAGGTGCTATTGGCTCCCTTCACTGTGCGGTGGATGTTACCGGTGTGGAATGTCATGTGGGACAGCGGGTGGAGCTTTCTATCAGCCCCATGCACATTAAGGGCATGGAGGTTCAATTCCGATGACTGAGGAAGAACTCCGAACAGCCCTTGCAGAACCGTCCCAATCCTCTCGGAAGGCTCTTGCTAAAGTAGCGGAGGATATGGAAAACCATGAGCCGGAACGGTATAAGCAGATCCTTTCCCATTGCCACTGGGCGGGGGAGGCACTGACAGCCTACAGAGCCTACAAGACCGCACATATACTCAGCCGTGTAGCTATGGTCCCTGCTGTCCTTGCAGTGGTGGGAGGCTACATAGCAGGAGATTTCGGCATGCAACTATTAGAAGGTTGGATGAGCCGTTACGCTTTGGCGGCAGGTGTTCTTGTAGCTTTAGCCCTCTTGGCAGGGGGCGGACTTCTGCTGCATCATCGGAAGAATCGGCTGATTGCCTACGGTATATTGGAAGGTCTGTAACAGAATCGTAAATGAAAATCACCCGAAAGCGCATTTAAAGTCGCTTTCGGGTGATTTGACATTTATTTAGGTGCCGAAGAAAGAGAAATGCATATAATCTTTATATCCGCTGTTCCAGTTGATGCCCCAGATATAGCCATACTTATGGAAAGCTGTGGCTACGTCACCACCGGGGGTGATGGAATAGGGATCTTCACCGGGCTTCCAGTAGTTGCCTACCAGAGCGTTGCCGGAGGGATCGCAGTAATAGTTCTCGGACCAGTTAATATCAATTGCAGAGCCGATGGAGTGCTCGGATTTGCCGGACCAGCTATAGCAGTAGATCTCATGGATGGGGAACTGCTCGGGACCGTTGTAAATTTCATCAAAAATGGCTTTTACAGTTTCTGCAAGGCTTTTGTGTACTTCCAGAGTCCAGGTACGGGGAACCTTTTCGCCATTGGACTTCAGATACCATGCCTGAATATCTACTTTAACCATATCGGCCTTTGCGTCGGCGCTGGTGCTGTAGTACAGACGGGGATCCTTTACAGACTCGCCGAACATGAAAATGGATTTCTGTTCTTTGGTAAAGTTGGCATTGGGGAGATTGGGATTGGGCTCCTGGGTATCGTCTCCGCCACCGTTATCGGTATCGTCGTCGGTATCATCGTTTGTATCGTCGTCTGTGTCGTTGTTGGTGGAGTCGTCTACTTCGGGCTCGCCTTTGCACAGGAATTGGCAAGTATCATAGAGTCCGTCCCGGGTATACACAGAAACCTGAGCATTTCCCGGGGCTACAAAGGTGACGAGACCGCCCTGATCTACGGTAACAATATCGGTATCGGAGCTTCTCCAAAGGACGGGAATATCTTCGGGAGTGGTTTTAACCACGAGACGGAAGGAATAGCCTTCTTCCAGTGTTACTTCTTCTTTATTAAGAGAGATCGATTCTGCGGGAGTGGGGGGGATTTCGGAACGGATCAGTGCATCCTGAATACGGCAGAATACTGCGGCGCACTGTGCACGGGTAGCGGTAGCATTGGGGCGGAAGGTAAAGGTGCCGTCTTCCTCCTCGAAACCGGTGAGGATACCGGCAGCGTACAATCTGAGAACAGGCTCCAATGCCCAGGATGAAATTTCATCATAGTCGGCAAAAATAGGAGCATTGTCATCGGGCTCGGTGTCGGGGGTGGTATCGGGTTTGGTGTTGGGATCGGTATCGGGAGTGGTATCGGGTTCGGTATCGGGCTCCGTTTCGGGTTCCGTTTCGGTTTCAACATCCGGGGCTTCTTCGGTTAGAGGGATAATGTCCGTAGTGAGAGTATGACCCATAGCATCTAAATAATAGGATACCAGTTTAGCCATCTGCTCTCTGGTAATGGGGCGATCGGGTGCAAAGAGGAAATCATTCACCCCGTTAACAATGCCGTTGCAAACACCCCAACGGATATGGGGTGCATAATAGGCATCACCGTCTACATCCTGCTTAAAGAACTGGGGCGCACCTTCACGGGACCAGTGGTCTGTATCGATTCCTTCAAAACGACCTAAGACGGTTACGAACATGCCACGGGTCATGGTTTCGTTGGGAGCGAACCGATCTTCGCTTACACCATTAAATAAACCGCCATCCACAGCCCGATCGATATACTCTCGCGCCCAATGATCCTGGGTATCCGGGAATGCATATGAGACAGGAATTGTCGTTAACAGCAGAGAAAAAGCTAACAGAAACGATAAAAGGGTCTTTTTCATAAACAGGGGTCCTTTCATATAATATTTGTAGAAAAAGGGAAGAACAAACCGAAATAGGAAAGCCCTTACATATTACATAATACCTAAAAATTATGTAAAATGCAAGAGAAAAAAGAATTTTAAAGAAATTTGAAAAATTTTGAAAAAAGTGCTTGACAAAAGGGGTTTTGTCTGTTATTATATCGGAGCGCTTGAGGCAAGGCCTTCGAGAGAAC
>JAZREB010000218.1:0-12402 GCA_045660585.1 Faecousia sp.
ATTTTGTTTTTATTCTTCTTAGAAAATAACCTGCAAACAGGTGTGAATATCATATTTTTTTGCTTATTTTTTATAATTTTTTCAAGAAAGTTATTGACATCTGACATAAACAGTATTAGAATGTAATCAATTAGCTGAAAGGAGGATTTTTCCCATGAATAAGTATACACGACTGCTTGCAATCATACTCTGTATACCTCTGTTACTGTCCGTTTTCCCCGTTGTTTCCGCTGCGGAGATCGCTGCGGGAGAGCAGGCTACCTATGTCCTCACCTATGATAGCGAAGATCCTGCCATCGCAGGTCCGGAACTCCAATATTTCACCCCCTATCGTGTGCAGTATCGCATGAACGGCGGTTCCAGAAAAACCATGAAAACCTGTATCTTCTCCCTGTACAACACAGTGGATGATACGGTAATCCCCGTCTATTGCTCCGATATCGACACCTTAGCCGTGGCTAATTACACCTACCGTCGGATCAATTTGGAGGATTCCACCTACGCTGCCGACGCCGCCGGCTTGATCCGCGCCGTTGTGAATAACGGTTTCTACCTGCTGAACATCCCCGGCGAGTCTGATGCCTCCCACGCAAGCCGTGTAGAACAGGAACTGGCTCGTCTCAGCGCCGTTACAGGAGTAAAGGATCTGACCATCGGCGAGGCCATTGCCGGTACCCAGGCCGCTGTTTGGAAGGCTACCCACGGTTCCTCCCTGACTTACTCCGATCTCATGTATTCCGCATACAAGACGGATATTTCCGACACTGTCCAATACTATGAGATCTGTGACGAAGAACGCTGGAACGGTCACCTCGTATACACCGGCACCACCGGCGAACTCTTCGACCTCACCGACGAAAATGACGAAGAACTGGGCGACCGTATCGAGGCTGTTTATGACTACCTGATGGCTCTAACCCCCATGGCTCCCCAGGATGTCATTGTTTCCTCCGCTTCTTTCGCCAAGGTAGAGGGCCCCTATTTCTATACCAATGCAGACGGCACCATTGATCTGAAGGTTACCGTAACCGTAGATGTACGGATGGAGCCCGGCGACACTCTAACCCTTACCGCCTCTGCAAAGAATGGAACATACACGGCCTCTGCTCCCCTTTCCGATGGAGTCCGGACCATTACCCTGACTCTGGAAGATCTGCCCGAAACCATGAAGAGAGAAAAGGTTCTTCTGGAGATCTCCGGTTTGCAGTCCGGCTCCGATGTCTACCTCTTTGATGCAGAGGGTGACAGAGGTACCTCCCAGTCCATGGTAGGTAAGGCAGACAGCCGTCTCCCTGTTTACGCTTCCGTCACCACCTCCAGACCCACCGAAGGCATTATCGAAGAAGAAGAACCCTCCACCCCTCCCGGCACTCCCGTTGTTCCCCCCGCAGAGGAGCAGGAACTGATCCTTAATTTCTACAAAACCACCGTTATCCCCAACGGCATGGATACATACGACACCTACCCCTTAGAGGGAATCGTTTTTGACGTATACTTCGTCGCCGATCTGACCGACATTGCACAGGGCAAGGTAGAATTGCCCGATATTGAGGACTATGAATATCCCGACGAGCCCGATTTCACCCTAACAACAGGGGAAAACGGCAAAGCGAGCTTCAACCTGACCCAGATGGGCTTCCCCAAGGGTGTATATCTGGTAGTCGAACGAGAGCATATCGCCATTAAGGCTCCTGTCGATCCCTTCTATGTAACCATGCCCTCCACCTCCCCCGATGGGAAGGAGCACATCTACGATGTGACCATCCAACCCAAAAACGAGATCAAGGGCATTGTCAAGATCGAAAAGGACGTCATCTCCCTTGGTAATGACAGCGCCACTGTAGATGCCTATTCCAACCACACCTGGATCATCGGCACCAACATTCCCGAGGACATTGCAGAAGGTAAGTCCTTTGAGATCGCAGATACCTTAGATCCCCGTCTGGACTACATGGGCAACCTGAGTGTACGTGTAGAGACAGCAGACGGCGCCACTGTTGTACAGGAACTGGAGCCCGAGACCGACTATATCCTCACCCTTACAGATGTGGATTCCACCGCCCCCGGCACTCCCTCTGACAGCTTCCTCGTGGAACTGACCTCCCAGGGTATGGATCGGGTCTCCGCCGCTGTTGGAGAGAACAGTTTTGATGACTATATGCTCCGGGTATACTTTGATGCCCGTATCAACAGCAATGCTTCCTTGGCAACCGAAATTCCCAACGAAGCATATCTGTACTATACCAATTCCGTCAACTTCGACTTTTCCAGCAAGTCCGACCGCCCTGTTGTTCATACCGGCGGTACCAAGCTCCTGAAAGTCGATGCCGTAGACACCACCGCCACCCTTTCCGGCGCTGTGTTTGAGGTCTACCGAGCAGCCACTGCAGAGGAAGTCACCGCCGGAGAAGGTCTCCACACCGTTCCCGGTTTCGACTCCCCCATGGTTAAGGTCTCCTTCTTTGACAATGTCACCCTGACCGGTGATAAGGTCACCTCCGCAACCTCTGACGAAAACGGTGTAGTTACCATCTACGGTCTGGCTTACGGCACCTATTATCTGTGGGAGAAGGAATCCCCCATAGGCTACAACCTCCCCGCCGAAGGTATCGAGCTCACCATTGACGAAACCAGCCATCTGGCAGACAGCACCGTCACCGTTGAGAACGTTCAGGGCTCCATGCTCCCCAGCACCGGTGGCTCCGGAACCGAGATCTTCATGATCATGGGTCCGTCCCTGATCGGCATTTCCATTTTCCTTCTGTTCTTAAAGAAGAAACAGGATTTCGCCCCATAAATAACCTTTGAGATATTCCAAAAGGGTCTAAAAAGCAGGCTGTTCCCCAAGGGACAGCCTGCTAAATATTTATAGAGAAGGACTACGAAATGGGTCATCCCAAAATATGATCGTGAAAAGTTGTTAAAGATTGTACTGTTCGCCTTCATGGAGTTTGGGTACTGCTCCTTTTTCAAGCTGGTCCCAACACACAACGGTAGAACAAGTCCTGTGAACAGAAAACAATTCGCCCAAGGGAGGATCACTTCTTCCCTTGGGCAAAATTTAATCATAGGATCAGATATCTCTTGCAAAAGCGGTACGAACCGCATCTTCTTTAATGGCTTCAAAACCCTGAGATTTCCAGAAGGCAATGGCCTCTTTATTGGCCTTTTCGCAGGAAAGCGCCATGTAGTCATAGCCCTGACCCACCATAGCGGCACGGACATCCGCAAAGATTCGGGAACCGATACCCTGTCTCTGCCTCCGACCGTCTACCATGAACCAACCGATAAAGGCATCGTCCTTTTCCGGGAATCCCGTGATCAGATCCAAGAGGGCTATGAGCTCTCCCTCTTCGTAGAAGCCTACAAAATGCTTGTTCCCCAGATCCACACCCTCGGGGATACGGCTGACGATCTCAGTGAGACTCTCTATAGACGGGGTAGTATTGGTGCACTCGTAATATTTCTGATTGGACTTGCACAGGTTGTACACATCGGAAATATCAGCCTCTGTCAGTCGGCGAACCTCATGGGATGTACTGAGGGCATCGATATCCAGATCCTCCCGATTGCTATAATCCATAGCCTGGCGGAACTGGGTCTCAAAGAGCTCTCGATAGGTGCCGCCCAGATCCAACAGTTCTTCGTGGGTGCCTTGCTCTGCAATGACACCGTCCTTGACAACAAGGATCCGATCCGCCTTTAGGATGGTAGACAAACGGTGGGCAATGACGATACTGGTTCTGCCCTTCATCATATCTTCCAGGGCAGATTGGATGGCGTTTTCAGAGATGGAGTCCAAGGCACTGGTAGCCTCATCCATAATCAGGATCTTGGGATTCTTCAAGATCACACGAGCGAGAGAAATTCTTTGCTTTTCGCCACCGGACAGCTTCAGGCCACGGTTGCCGACCTCGGTATCATAGCCCTTAGGCTGTTTGGTAATAAAATCATGGATGTTGGCGATACGGCAAGCAGCCTCGATCTCCTCCATGGTGGCATCTTCCTTGGCATAGCGGAGATTTTCCAGAATGGTGCCGTTAAACAGGTAGGTCTCCTGGGTCACGACGCCTACACACTGGCGGAGGTATTGCAGATCAAAGTCCCGTACATCCACACCGGCAATGGAAACACTTCCTCCCAGCACATCGTACAGACGAGGGATCATATTGACCACCGTAGATTTTCCGGAACCGGAGGGGCCGACAATGGCGTACATTTTTCCGCCGGGAACCACAAAATTGATATCTGTCAGCAGGGGCTTGGAGGGATCATAGCTGAAAGCCACGTGGTTGTATTCGATAGGTTCCATGAAAACTTCCGGCTTTTCTCCGTTCTCCGGGGAAACAATCGTGTTTTCCCGATCGAAATAGTCAAAAATTCGAGTAAACAGTGCAAGAGATCGGGTGAAATCCACCTGCAGATTCAGCAGAGATTCTACAGGTCTGTACAGACGGTTGATCAGCGCTACCGTTGCGGTAATAGTGCCCACGGAAAGGGCGGGATCCCATTTCCGAATAATCAGCAGTCCGCCGATGAAGTAGATGAGCAGGGGGCCCAACTGGCTGAAAATTCCCATGACCACCATGAACCACTTTCCACTGCGCCGTTCCTTCAGTGCAATGTCTGTTGCTTCTTCATTGACCTTGACAAACTTTTCGTATTCCTTTTCTTCACGAGTAAAGATTTTTACCAGCATGGAGCCGCTGACGGACAGAGTCTCGTTAATGACCTGGTTCATCTCGTCATTTTTGGCCTGACTCTGGGTCAAGAGCTTCCAACGAGTCTTACCTGCACTTCTGGTGGGGATGATCAGCAGAGGGATCACTGCAATGCCCACCAGAGCCAGTTGCCAGCTCATAGAGAACAGGGCAACCAGAGTGGTCACCACAGTTGCGATATTGCTAACGATACTGGAAAGGGTTCCGCTGATAACCGTACTGACACCACTGATATCCGTATTCATACGGGTGATGATGTCACCCTGTTTCTCCGTGGTGAAGAAGGAGTGGGGCATATACTGTAAATGGCGGTACATCTGGTTCTTCATGTCGAAGATGATCCGCTGAGAGATCCAGGAATTGATATAGCTCTCCAAAACGCCGATCATCTGGCTGGCAGTTAGGGCGAAAAAGGCCATCAGGAGCAATCGGATCAGCAGTGCCATGTCCTCTCCCACCAGAGCCTGATCCACGATCCGCCCGGTAATGATGGATGGGAGCAAACCAACGGTTGCAGACAGCAAAATCGCAACAAAAACAAAAATAAACTGAACCCAGTAGGGCTTGAGGTACGATAGGATCCGCAGTAAGAGTTCCTTTGTAACCTTAGGCATATTCTGCTTTTCTTCTTCCGTCAGGAAGTTTTTAGGCCCCATAGAACGTCCGGCCATAGAATCTCCTCCTTTTTTCTACACGTTTCTACATTTATTTTAACAGGACATTTCCCGTTTGTAAAGCTGAAATATCCCTTAAACCAAATTTTTCTGCCAATGTCATTTTTATCCAAATCACAGTTTATCGCTCAGTTTGAAGTTTGCACAGACCAAAGGCTCCCTTGTGTAAAGGGAGCTCCGCCGAAGGCGGTGAGGGATTGACGCAGTAGGGGTTGATTTGCGCACAGAATGCGGCGAATTCGTAGAAATTTATAGAAAATTGTTCGTTTTCGCATTTATTATATTTTTGTTATAGTGCCTACCGCACAATCCCTCCGTCACGGCTATGCCGTGCCACCTCCCTTTACACAAGGGAGGCTTTAGTGCCTACCGCATCGGTAAATAGTTCGATAAATCGGAATTTTGGATATTGGTGCACAGGCAGCGAAAATGCCGTAGCTTCTTGACGAATAATTCCTTGAATCACTCCTTGCGTTTCTTGGAAAAACGGAGTATAATGGGTATAACAGAAAAATCCACCCGAAGGATCGGGGAGTTTAGTGAAGGAGGACTTTCTATGAATCTGCGTGCCCTTGGAAAACGCATCAAACAGGCAAGAGAACAGAAACACCTCACCCGTGAACAATTAGCCGAGGCCATCGGTCTCAAGGATATCCATATTACCATGTTGGAAGAGGGCGAAAAGCCCCCAAAGGTCTCTACCTTGATTAAAATCGCAAATGCTCTGGAAATTTCCGCAGATGAGCTTCTCCACGGGGAGCTGACGCACCCCCGGAAGGATCCCTACCCGGAATTTTCCGACCTCCTCTCCAAGCTCACACCGGAAGACCGCTGGAGAGTTTACAATGCCCTGTGTACCTATGTAGAGTGCACTCCCACTCTGCTGTGAGTCCCTTAGTAAAAATCTGAGCCTACAGAACTTTCAAAAGTCCTGTAGGCTTTTTTCTATGCAAGCACCGTCACATGTGTATTACTTTTGTAGAGGTAACACCTTTCGTCATGGGATTGGATCACGCCGATAGCTTGTAAGTAGGAATAGATGATCACTGAACCCACAAAGCGCATGCCACGCTTTTGTAGATCCTTTGAGATACTGTCGGACAGGTCATTGGTGGTTTTTCCCGTTTCGTATATGGTGATATCCTTTGTAAATGTTCTTAAATATTCATAAAACGATCCATATTCCTTGGAAATTTCCAGAAAGATCTTGCTATTCTTCACGCTGGCGGCAATTTTGCGTTTATTGCGGATAATCCCCACATTCTCTGCCAATGCTTTCATTTTTGCCTCGTCATAGGAGGCAACCTTTTGAGGGCAAAATCCATCATAGGCTTTCCGAAAGGCCTCCCGTTTGTTCAGCACACACTCCCATGACAGCCCGGCCTGGAAGGATTCCAGGATCAGCATTTCGTATAAATATTGCTCTTCAAAATTAGGGACGCCCCATTCTCCATCATGGTATGCAATATATTTGGGGTTCCTTGGATTGCACCATGGACAGCGGATTTTATCTTCTCTTTCCATTTCACTTTACCAAGGAGAGCTCAATTCCCACTGTACCATAGTTTTCCTGTTCTTCCGGGGAATAATAATGTTCCATAATCTTAGGATCAGGGATCTCTCCGGGGTCAAATCCCATAGCAACCGGTGGCAGAACACGGAACATTTCCCCAAAGGAGTCATAGAGGTGCAAGGCTCTAACCTCTGTCAGGAGTTTTTGGGTCGGGTCTTCTAAATTCGTGAATTCTATCCGATCCCCCACTTTTACAAGCTGTCGTTTTTCATCATATAACCGCAATTCAATGGTCTTACTCCCGCTGCGGATCTTCCCAAACGGGTCGTTTTTCAGTTTCATATAATGGGTCATCCTTTTTCCCCCTTTGTGCTATCGTTCCGAACTTATCCGTAACGGTATTATAACACGTTTTTCGCTCTTTCGCAACTATAGCCAAACCCCCTCGGAGTCCAAGGGGGTTGATTCTATGTAATATCCTATGGAAACAATTACTCAGTGAAAAGGTCTTCTTCGATGCTCTCTTCCTGATTCTTGGCCTCCAGTTTCTTGTTCATTCTCTTAAAAGCAATACTCATGCCACCGCAGACATAGGCAAGGATCACACCCAAATTGGCAGGACTCATGCAATATGCGGAAATGGAGGACACAACGTTAGAGGCGACCATATACGCCGAACCTCTCTGCGCCACAAGCAAGTTATACTCTGCAGTCAGAATTTTTTCAGCTCCGGGGACAACCAGTGCCATGAGAACCAGAATCACCAATTCCATCCAAATGCCACCCTTCTTATTGCCACAGCAGAGGATGAGCAGTGCAACACAGATCAGTCGGATCACACCCTTCATAAAGGGAACCACCGGGAACATGGGCAAAGGAGCTATAACACTCTCGCTATATCCCAAAATTCCCATAGCCACCATTCTCTGGAAGGGAATCATAATAAGGAGGATCAGCAGAGAGCAGGCTACCAACACCGTTGCCACTACGGTTAAAATTCGGATCGTTTTTTGCATTGTCTTTCTTCCTTTCTCTTTTTTGGGGGAATTTCTATGTTTACTATAGCACACTTTCCCTTCTCTTGCAAGAGGAAAATCCCATCAGATCACTCGGTTAAGGGATCGGATTTGATCGTTTTAGCTGTCCATTCTTTCAAACTTTTCCATAGATAAGGTTCCTTGTTCGGAATCTCCGTCTTTTCCATCAGAGTGTAGTCTACGGTGGAATATTTGCAGAGAACATATTCATAATGCCCCAAGTTGAGGTCTTTTTGATCCCAAACATATCGCTGTGCCGGGATGGTCAGAAAGTTCCCGTCCTCAGAATAAAATCCGCAAACATCTATGGATTCATATGCGCGAGGCAGGGTAATTCTCTGTTTAAGGGTTAGGGTTTCCAGAGAATAAATATAGAAATGTTTTCCGTTTTCCAATGCAAAAAATTCTGTCTCCATAGGATGTACTGCCCCGGTGTACAGGTACGCATGGCCTCTTATCTCCTGTTTTACAGTACAGGTAGCCTTGTCTATGATCCGCACACTTCCGCCGGTGATCTCTATGGTATATGCACTTGATTCCATGGTATATTTCCACATTGTACTTACCTCATAAAAATCCGTTTCCGATAAAATCGTAGCAAAACAGAAGATCAAGTCATTTACAGGATCCCCATCTGAACCAAGCTGATCCATATAAAAATACTACCCAGAACAAAGGCTATTATAGATACCCAATGGCCTAAATACTGCTTAATTATGATACCAACAAAGTTAAACAGACCGATCCCAAAAATGAATCCACCAAGCCATCCAAACATGATCCACGGACTGTTGATATCATAGGGAATGACAAAACACAAATAAAGCACAACGGGAGACAGTAAAGCAATGATCCCCAGTATCACAAGGAAAAAGTATCCTATAGGATGTTTTTCTTTAAATTCATCATCTGATGCAGGGGAAAAATATTTCATTGCCCCCTTTGGCGGTTTCCAACCGGTATTCTTCTTGTGAGACTTTTTCTTGCCCATATAGTATAACTCCTAAAGCAGCAGAATATCTATTACCTATATTATATTACAACTATAGAAAAAGTCAATGGGTACAAAACGCCCCTCAATGACTTCTGATCTGAAAAAGCCCCAATTTATCCGCAATAGATTTGAATTGCTTCGCAGATAAATTCTGCAGTTCCTGCTCCGTGTTTGTCGATGTTATCCTTAAAACGCACGTCACAGACATACATTCGTCCTAAACCGGACAGGATTTCATCGGTGCAGAGGTAGTACCGGTCGGTGATGTGGGTTTGGAGGGTTTTTACAAGAGCCTGTGCTTGGGCAGATGACGAATTTTCCCCTTTTTTCATGCATAGGGAAAAATCTGCCATAATGCGATCCATTTCTCCGGAAAGATCGTTCCATTTTTGTTTGGAATAGTTCTCTGTACGCTCTGCGTATTCTTTATAAGCATCGGTATTGCCCCACTTTTCTTGGGATTCCGATTTATATTTTTCAAACTCTGTGTTGTTGAATGCTTTCATATTATTTTTCCTTTCACAGTAACAACCATAAGCGAGAGTCGTTCCGGAATGATCAATCATCCACATCTTTCACAAGATCAGTCAGGTCTTTCCTCTTCTTTGTGCGAAGTTTATCCCCTTCGGAGGGATAGCCTAAGGTAATCACGAGTCTGACTGTACCCTCTAAATTACATATTTCACGGATCTTTCCATCGTCCAGCCAGCCCAGGATACAAGTGCCTAACCCTTGGGCGGTAGCTTCGGCGGTGATATAGGCCGCTACAATACCGATATCGATGGAACGATAATCATTTTTCTTCACCTTTGCGCCCAAGGCCGCAGAAGCGACATAGGGCATTTCCGATAGCACCAGCAAAACAGGAGCATCTGTTGCAAATTTATTCATACCCATACCTTGGGTAGCTTTTGCCGCTTTTTTTGCGGTCTCTCCCTTACAGACGGTAATAAAATAGGGCTGACCGTTACAAGCTGAGGGAGAAAGTCTCGCCGTCTCCAAAATACGATCTAATTTCTCCTGTTCTACCGGTCGATCCGGATCATAACTGCGGCAGGATTGTCTGTTTTCTGCAATTTCCGTGAAATTCATCATGTTTTATCCCCTTTTCTATTATTTACGTCTCATTATATCACAAAACCAACGTAATTTGCAACCGGCAGAAATCCCTCTGCCGATTACTCAGCAGAGGGATAATTTTACTTTATAAATCTAATTACTTAGATTCCTTAATTGCAGCCTGATCCGCTATTCGCGAAATGCTCCAATCAGATTGCTTATTTTTTATGATAACACCAATGCATTTCTGTTGTGATTTTTATTTTCTTTTAATTCAAGGGATAAAGGGTATCGCCCACATAGATGGCAACAACTTCATCGGGAACAATAACTTTGTTAAGAAGGCAGATGTTCCACTGCATTTCCTCTGTGAAATAGTCCTGGGTCTTCCAGCTTGGCTTAAAGGGCAGTTGTGTGCCATCTTTCAGTATCACACCGCTATTCCATTTTCCATTTGCATCATAGACCTCAAAATCAGCGCCTTGGATCTGCACACCCAGAGCGTGTATCTTTACCTGCCGTCCGTCTTCCATAGTTGTTACTTTGGCTTTGGAATCGGTCAAAACAATGGGCTCCTCTATGATGGCAACTGACTCCTCGTCGGTGGCATGTCCCTCTCCCGAAACAGGAATCCAAGTTCTCTGCTTATCCAAGCGTAACGTCAGACTCAGCCCTTCATAGTCTGCCGGAAGCTCTGCCAAAATGATCTGCATAGTATAGGAACAGTAATTTATATCGCTCCCGTCGTCTAAACGAGTCACATTCCACGTTCTGACCGGTCCCTGAGAGGGAAGATTCTGCATCTTTGTCATCTCCTGTCCCCGCTCTGATAGGGGGAGGGCAAGATAGCCGTTGGCATAGGTAGTATACAGACGTTTCTCAATACCGCTTTCCGGCAGCATAGGATCACCTTCAAAGGCTTCTGCGGCATTTACATCTCCTTGGGTACGGACAGAGACCTGTAGATAGACAAAGGGGCCATCTACAAGCATACGGTCAAGGGTTACTTCCATTTTACCATCCTGTGCTGTAAGCTGCAGTTCATTCACGCCTTCCACAGTTACGCCATTGCCCAAAAAGTCATCCAGCCAGCCCTTTTGGATCCCAACTGCTGTCGCAGATATCAAAAGGCACATGGTCAATACAGCGGCAATGAGGACTCGCGGTAAGCTGCGGAGCTTTTTTCTGTGGACAGGCTGCACCCCTTCCATATTTTGGCGGATTTCTTCGGCGCAGTTATGGGGCATACAGACCTTTTCAAACTCTTTTTTAATGAAATCTTTCATTCTAATTCCTCCTTTAATCGTTCACGAAGCAGCTGACGGGCCCGGTGCAGGCGAGTTGTAACCGTGCTCTGGCTAACACGCAGCAGCTTGGCAATTTCTTTTGTACTGTACTCCTCATAGTAAAAGAGATACACCACAATACGATAATCCCCGGGAAGAGCCATAATGGTTTCCGATAAACCCTCTTCTTCCGGCTGTGAAACAGCGTCCCATTCCGTCAGTTCCCGGGTATTGCATCTGTCATAGGAAGAGTGCAGATTTTTGCAACAGTTCACCGTAACCTTTGCCAACCATGACCGTTCTGAACCTAACTTGATACGATCGATCCATCGGATCAGGCGGAGAAACACCTCCTGACTGATGTCCTGCGCATCGTGGTGGTTTCCTGTATAGCTCAGAGCCAAACGGTAGACCATATCCTTGTATTCTTCAAATAGTACCTTTACTCGTTGCAAAATCTCCCTCCTTTCTTATTTTTGAGGCCTCTATCTATAAGACAATTAAGACACAGGATTTGTCACAGGAAAAATAAAATACTTATGAAAAAAAATCCCCTCGGATCGCTCCGAGGGGATTCGATTGATTTATTTCACTTGCCCTATTATCGGCAAATTACTTTGCCTTGATAGCGGCCTGTGCAGCAGCCAAACGGGCGATAGGAACACGGAAGGGGCTGCAGGAGACATAGTCCAGGCCCAGAGCGTGGCAGAACTCAACGGATGTGGGATCGCCGCCGTGCTCGCCGCAGATACCGACGTGCAGGTGCTCGTTGTTAGCGCGACCCATGGTGATAGCCATGTTCATCAGCTTGCCAACACCGGTCTGATCCAGCTTTGCGAAGGGATCGTTCTCGAAGATCTTGGTATCGTAGTAAGCGGACAGGAACTTGCCGGCGTCGTCACGGGAGAAGCCGTAGGTCATCTGAGTCAGGTCGTTGGTACCGAAGCAGAAGAAGTCAGCGTTCTGTGCGATCTCGTCAGCAGTCAGGCAAGCACGGGGGATCTCGATCATGGTGCCGACTTCGTACTTCAGCTCTACGCCTGCAGCAGCGATCTCAGCATCAGCGGTCTCGATAACGACCTGCTTAACATACTTCAGTTCCTTAACGTCGCCAACCA
>JAZREB010000219.1:0-6804 GCA_045660585.1 Faecousia sp.
TTTCGAAATCGGACAAAAGATAGAGTTTTATAGAGTAGAAGGACAGTAACACAGACTTACTATTAAAAGTCAAGCCCGAAATTGACAAGATTTAAGGTTTTTCAAAGATTGACCGCCGCCCGTTAACAAGCAGTAGCACAAGGGACGGTTCTCTGTGTTGTGAGAAATAGTTCTGTTTTACCCGGAAGTGACGAGAATTCTGTGTGTTGAGATGATAAAAAGTTGTAAATCTTCTCAGCACACAGAACCGTCCCCTGTCCTAGAGGAATGTATATACTCCCCGGCGAATTATATGACAGTGAGAAAATCGATTCAAAACACGATCGGTATGAATACTGGGAATGCTCATTTAAAAGCAAAGAGCACTTTGTTGCAACAGTTGTCGAGACGACATTTTTCGAAATCGGACAAAAGATAGAGTTTTATAGAGTAGAAGGACAGTAACACAGACTTACTATTAAAAGTCAAGCCCGAAATTGACAAGATTTAAGGTTTTTCAAAGATTGACCGCCGCCCGTTGACAAGCAGCAGACATGACACAGGGGACGGTTCTCTGTGTTGTGAGAAATAGTTCTGTTTTATCCGGAAGTGACGAGAATTCTGTGTGTTAAGATGATAAAAAGTTGTAAATCTTCTCAGCACACAGAACCGTCCCCTGTCCTATATGGCGTATTTCTTTATCGAGAATCCCTCTGAGCTCCTATCCGTCGAAGCGTTAAAAAGTGTATGGAGCAATTTCTTCCGCACAGATCCCTCTCGGAAGGAACCGGGTACAGGCTTGGGGCTTGCCATTGTTAAGAGCATTGTTGAGCTCCACGGAGGCACCTGCACCGTCCGCAACACCGAGACATTTGACGGACAAAGGTGGAAAACCGGTGTGGAATTTGGCTTTACGCTTCCCTTGCTATAAAATCAAATGACCTTTTCATTTGTCAATACTCGGGTATTTTATGCCCCGGGTATTGACAAATGCTTTTTTCCTATATATACTACAAATGTAGGCAACGAAAATGAAAGAGAGGATTTTGTTATGAAAAAACAATATAGAGCATGGATATCGGGAGTGTTGGCAATTGCTGTTTTGCTATGTATGCTTCCCACGGTTGGATTCGGTGTACACGCGGCGGGCAATTCGGGAACCTGTGGGCCCAATCTGACATGGACATACAGTAGCGCAACAGGGACCCTCCGTATTTCGGGAACGGGCCCGATGGAAATATATAACAGTCACCGAGATTTCCCCTGGAAGCATTTAATGTATGCAGTGACTGCTCTTGAAGTCGGAGAAGGTGTTACCGATATTTCGGAGGGCGCATTTGATGGCTTTGAGTCATTGGGGGAAATGGTACTTCCGGATAGCTTGACCACCATCGGGAAGAGTGCGTTTGCCTACTGTCGGAGGCTTAGCTCTGTCCGTATGGGCAAGAATCTGCAGAGCATCGAGGCAAACGCTTTCGAATGGTGTGAAAACCTGCGGGAGATCACGCTACCCGAAGGGCTGACCAAAATCGGATACGGTGCATTCTATGAGTGTGCCCTCCGCAAGATCACTGTGCCCCGAAGTGTAAAAGTCATTGAGGAACGAGCCTTCTCATGCTGTGAGGAGCTGACGGAGGTCGTCCTGCAAGAGGGGCTGGAGAGCATCGGCGTGCTGGCATTCCAGTACACGGGAGTAAAGTCCGTTACGATCCCGAAAACCGTTACAGCCATTGGGGAAGGCCCCTTTGCAGGCAGTAAAAATCTGCAGACCATTCGGGTAGATCGGGAGAATCCTGCCTACTATGCCGGTAGCGATGGGATCCTCTATACCAAGGATAAAACGACTCTGATTCAGGTCCCTGCCCGGATCAGCGGCTACCTGACGATCCCCAATACTGTGACATCCATCGGTGGCTATGCCTTCGAGGCATGCGGTGGGTTGGTTGGGGCAAGCTTCCCCAAGGGCATGCGGGAAATCGGCAACAATGCCCTGATAGGCTGGACCGGTCTGCGGAATCTGGTGCTTCCGGAAGGATTGGAGCGGATCGGCACCATGGCAGTGGGCTATTGTACCAATCTTAGGACGGTTTATATCCCCAACAGCGTTTCCGTTATCAACAGATGTGCATTCTATAACTGTGAGCAGCTGGTTGAGATCTCTATTCCGGACAACATAAAGACCTTGGAGGGAATGGCTTTTGAAGGCTGTAAGAATCTCTATAGCATCGTGATACCCTACACATTGGAAAGCCACAACGGTGCGATCACTCTTTCCTGTACGTCTCTGGAGCATTTCCTCTACCTGGGTTACTGGAGTTACTGGGATGCATTCAGAAACCGCCTTCCTTACCCCATTATGACCCGTGCGGTTGCCCATACCCATATAAACGCGGAATCCCTTGCAACCCGGGAGTCCTTGATGTGGAAATACAATGCCGGAGGGAAGGTCCTGTATTGCAGCTTCTGTGACAAGGCTCTCAGAGAGCTCCCCTTCGAGGCGGCGGACAATCCCTTCAACGATGTACGAGCTACAGATTATTACTTTACCCCCATCCTGTGGGCCTTGGAAAAGGGCATCACAACAGGAACGGCAAGGGATCATTTTGCACCCCAACAGAATTGCACGCGGGGCCAGATCGTGACCTTCCTGTGGCGTGCTTTCGGCTCCCCGGAGCCTGTGGGAACAGAGAATCCCTTTGCAGATGTTTCCGAGAAGGATTATTACTACAAGGCTGTCTTGTGGGCAGTGGAACAGGGTATTACTACCGGTGTTAGCGCCACCGCCTTTGCACCGGATAGCAGCTGTACCAGAGGTCAGGTTGTAACCTTCCTGTGGAGAGCCAACGGGAAGGAAGCACCGATGCAGAAGCAAAATCCCTTCACAGATGTAGCAGATACAGACTATTTTGCTGAGGCGGTTCTGTGGGCTTTGGCCGAGGGGATCACCACCGGCACATCTGCCACCACCTTCGCACCGGAAGCACCCTGTACCCGTGGCCAGATCGCAACATTCCTTTTCCGCGGAATGAATCATAGCCGATAAACTGCGATTTATTGAACTGTTTGAATCTTACGGTGGACATTTCCCCTGTAATTGATCGGCAGTAACAATAGCTCATACAGCAAGCCCCGGTTGGGGAAGGTTCGTCCTTCCTCAATCGGGGCTTTGTTTAGGGATTCAAGTTATGGGGATTTCTGCCTTTAGCTAAAATAGGCCTTGGCAGTGTCAGAGTAGGCAATGAGGGCTCTGCACAATGTCAGGAGCTGGCCTTCTTTGTTATTGCCGTAGGTGTCGGGGCTGTAACGGAGAGTCTGGGACAGACGGGTATCTCCGTGATAGATGGCAACATCTGTTATGCTCCGCAATTCTGCGGCAAGGAGACCGTCAAAGGTGAAAGCATAACGGTTGGTTGCTACATTGTAGAGTTCCGGGGAGGAGACGGTGGTCTGGGTGACCTTGCCCTGATGGTTGATGTAGAATACCTTCAGAGTCAGCTCCTCTACGGGCCCTTCGTAGGTGCCTAAATCAAAGACGTATTTTACGGAGACCTTGGAGTCCAGATTCAGAGACTTACCTGCCCAGGTAATAACGGGATTGTCCAGATCGGAGAGGATCGTGTTGTTATTTCCGAAGGTTACCGCCTCTATGTCGCTGAGATAGGCACGGTGGGCATCGGTCATAGCAGAGTCTACAAGGGAATCCGTGCGGTAGGATTTGAAAATCTGTGCTTCCTTACCGTAGCGCAGGAGGTTTGCGCACAGTGCCTTCAGGCTGTCGGTGTTGCCTGCCTTATTTAGCTGGGAGTAGGCATATTGGGCAATGCTGTAGGTATCTACCTTGGACAGATAGACTTGACCGTTCTTTTCCATATGGAGCTGAGCACTGACTACGTCACCCATGTTGACAGCGGTGAGGCCGGTGAGGGTGTAGTAGTAATAGTTGCCGTTCAGCACAGGCTCAATGGTAACGGTCTTGGTGCCGGTTTGTGCATTAGCGGTGTAAACAGGGATGTCAATGACCATATAATGGTTTACATAATCTTTGAGAAGATCGGATCTTACTGCAAAGTTAACAGAAATATCACTTGCCAAATTCAGGGTATGTCCGATGGTAATCTTCTCGTCCACAATGGGTTCTCTGCTCTCGTCATCTCCGCAGATACAGGTGCCGTTTTCGTAAGTATGGGTGGCGGATTCCGCCAGATCGCAGGCTAAGCAACCAATCGTGTGGGTATCTTCGTCTGCCTTGGTATAGGTGTAGCTGTGTCCGGTAGCGGGAATGCTCTCCGGGGCAAGGAGGACTTCTCCACAGGTTCCGCAGTGCTTGCCCTCCGTCAGACCGGTTGCGGTACAAGTGGGGGAGGCAGGTGCGTCGGTGATTTCGGCATGACCGGTGGCGGGGACGATCTCCTGTGCAACGAGGATCTCACCGCAGATGTTACAATGGGAGCCCTCTGTCAGGCCGGTGGCGGTGCAGGTGGGAGCTACAGCGGAGTCAATGATTTCTTCATGGTCGTGGACGGTAATGGTCTCCTGCTCTACCGGGGTGATCCCACAGGCATCGCAACGGGCACCCCAGGTCAGGGTAGCCGTGCCGGGGAGGATGGTGCAATCTGCGTGGTAGGTTACACCGTTGGGATCCATGAAGGTGTCGGAAGCAGGGGCATTCTTCTTGGAGCCTACTGCCACATAGTGTGCTAAGAGTCCCAGAACGGTGGTTTCACTCAGGTCGGGATTCTGCTCTGCATAGAACCCTGCATCGAAGGATTCCGACAGCTTCATCAGGGTGGTGGACTCTATGTTAGTGAGGAAATGGTTGAAGGCCTTTTCGTAATCACCCTTCATAGTTTCCCGGAAATTCTGGGTGTTTTGGTTCATGTAGAACTTTACATCGAAATAGGGAGAGGCGGCGCGACCTTCTTCGATACCGTAGTTAATAAAGTGGTCGTAGAGCTTTTCCTCATCGTAGCCGTAGGCAGTCTTCAGATCGGCATGGGTGTCTGCATAGTACTTGGCATCAAAGACATAGGCCTTCAGCTCTTCCGGAATGGAAACAGCGTTAGCGGAACGGATGATGCCGTACTTAAAGGTCTGGGGGCCGTTGTAGGAAACGTAGTTGGTGGTGCCCCATTCCTTGAACCACTGTCTTGCGTAGTAGGTGCGGACATTGGTAGCGGACTGAGCGGCATTGTATACCCAGGAGGGAGCGGGCCACAGAGCAACATCTGCATCAATGGCTACATAGGTTGCCTTCTGCAGACCTGCCTGACCGTGGTGGGAGACTTGGACAACATCGGATTTCAGGCTGAAATATTGGCTGTTATCCAGGGCATTGGCATTGTGGTACTTCTGGAGAACCACACCGCAGGCAAAGGCGGCATCACCGGTAATGAGGATGGTCTTGCCGGGGACGGTCATACGGAACACGGTACTGGATTCGTTAAAGTTGGTGCTGACCAACTGTTTCAGAGTTTTGTTGGAGAATGCGGTAGTTGCGGAGTTTGCCAGAGTGCCGGAATACTTGGTGGTATTGGTGTCTACTTCTTTGAACAGATCCTCGCAGGTCAGGAGAACATCGATGTGTACCTCGTCAAAGTCCAGCATGGAATTACACTTGCCGGAATGGATGGAGTTGAGGGTCTCGATTTTTACTTCGCCGCCTTCTGCGTTCTTTAACTTCTTGGCGGCATTGGGGACATAGCTCAGAGCGGTCACTCTGCTTGAGGGGCTATCTCCGGAGAAGTAGGTGTTGATCTCATCTGCAGTGGGGTAGCGGTGATAGATGGTATCTACGGTGATGCCGTTGGGATACAGATCGGCAATGCCCAGGAAAGCACCGTAGTGGTCATTATGATTGTGGGTGAAGAACCAGGCATCTACATGGGGGATATTCTTGCCGGTAACATCCTGCAAGAAGGAGTAGAGGTACTTAGGGTCGTGGTTGTCGGTCTTGTAGCCACCGTCAATGACGATGATCTTACCCTGACGGGTCTTGACCACATAGGACATATTCTGGTAATAGTCACCGCTGGCTCTGGGGTACTTGGCAGGGAGCTGGTAGAGCTCGGTGGTAGCCAGGGTAGCTTCGTTATCCAAGCCGGGGATATTTACCAGAATGTTTTCGCCGTAAGAACCCTTCCACTTGGTGACCTCGCAGTAGTTGGGCAGGCGGTCGTTATTGGCATAGAAATAAAGGTTGCGAGCTAAGGTATACACCACATCAAAGTAGTGCATCTGACCGATGGCGGAGCTGGTGGAGTAGTTGGGGCCGTAGCCGTTGGTCTCCATGAAGGGGATGATCTTAGCGGCCATGGCGGCGATATCGGCAACGGTGACCTTGCCGGAGGTGGAGGTGCCGGTGGGATTAGGAGCCTCGGACATGGGGAGGACATTGACACTACCGCTTGTAGTGCCGGCATTGAGTGCTACCACTACGTGGCAAGCCAAATATTCAAACTGTGCGGGGGTAATGGTGGTATTGCCCGCAGGAATGGAGTTAGGCAGAACATTTTCGTCCATGTTCAGTTTGACGATAGTAGCTGCGGCGATGATATCGTCGTAGGTCAAAGTTTCGGCGGCAGTTGTCTGTACAATGATCCCACCGAAGAAAGGCAGGCACAAGCACAGTGCCAGGATCAGAGATAGAATTCGTTTCATATTTGGATTCCTCCTCAAATAATTTATTATGCACTGAAAAAAGAAGATATCTTCAAATTCCCGTTTAGCGCACCGTTGGTGCGAATGATATATCTACGATATGATATACCCCACGGCTGTGGGGCATGATATACCTACGGTATGATATACCTCGCCAAGGCGAGGCAT
>JAZREB010000220.1:0-3995 GCA_045660585.1 Faecousia sp.
TTCTCCACGTGAGGCTTTTGCCAGGATGCTTGCGGATCACAATAAAAGATCTTTGTTCTGGGGCAGTTGTTGGGCGCATGCTCCAACTGATCCGGGTCTTTGAATTCCACGCCATTGTCGGTAAGGATTACCGGAAACAGGGCGCGGAAGACTTTCAAGCCGAGTTTCTCGGTCAGATAATCGAAAACTGCCAGGACACTTTCCTGTGTTCCGTCTTTCATCAAGAATACAAGCATAAAGTTGCTGTTGCGAAAGATCATAGTCAGCAGCGTTTTCTTGCATCCCCGGGCACTTTTAACGGTATCCATTTCTACTACAGGGGTTCCGGGATTCATTTCCAGATACTCATTAAAGGCTTCGTAGGTTCTGCCGCGACGGAACTTATATTCCATTTTTGTCAGTATTGGCTTGGTTTTTCGTTGGCGGTAGGCGACTTTCTTTGGCAGATCGACGTTCTTGACAGAAAAGGCGTTGGCATCAATGTAGTTGTAGATTGTCTTTTCGGATAAGCCTATTTCTTCCCTGTGGGTAGCAAGAATATGATTAATGGATTGTCCTTTGGCAACCAAGGGAGTGAGTAGCTCACCGATTTCTACCAACCGTTCCGGTGTTGTACGGATACCGATTCTGGCATCCCGTAGTTCCTTCTTATAGGCTGCGTTCGCCCGGTGAGCGGTGTAGTAAGCATGGTTTCGTTTACAGGTTTTCTGTTGTTCGCATCCGGTGCAGACATAGGGTGGTTTATCAAGTTTTGGACAACGAGGAGATTGATAACCGGGACATAGCTCTCGACAATCGTATTCCTTACAGAGCTTACAACGATTGATGCAGGAATAGATGCTTTCTGTTGGGCAGAGATTTCGACGCAGACAAGAATGGTACAGGATACAGTCATTCCGGTCATCCCGGAACCGCTGTACAAAAACACGGTGTTTTAGTACCTCTCGTGAGATAGTGGTAGCGGAGCGATGGAGTTGTTTAGCGATGTCAGCGAATGACTTTTCATGAACCAGAGCGCGTTCGATAAAAGCACGCTCAGACAGAGATAAATGTTTTGCCATAATTGCCGTCCTTTCTGCCGGCAGGCAGTCCAGGACTATTATACAAGACATTGCTCTGTAAATTCAAATGCAAGTATTTTGGGCAAGAGTATAAGAAAAACTTGCATTTAGTTTTTCAATTAACGGTAGAAAATATTCTCACCAAAGTCCCATTTATCGGACAGAGTTTTTGATAGAATGTAGGTAGTAGCTACCTAAATTGAAAAAGTGAACGTCAGTTTTTTGACATTTTTTGAGTGAAATACCTGAAGTTCACTTTTCCAATAGCAACATGGTAAAAATATAGGCTTCGCTCAAAAAACAGAAATTTGTGAAGGAGGCGGTAATCTGCATAAGATTTTTTCGCAAATTAGGAACAATTCGACACATCTTCTGTCGTAAAACAAGTAGGAAGCTATATAATGCAATGAAATCCGGTGTGTTTTCAATTATTTTGTAAAACTTAGGAACAGTCTTGATGGGTTTCTGTCGTTTTGAAATTAGAAACATAATCTATGAGGAGGAAAAATATATGCCAATTGCATTAAAAAGACCGGATGGATCGGTAACCCATTTTATAAACTCTGAATATTTGCCATTATATTATTTCATTCCTGCAAGTATATTGAGCAAATGTGGAAAATTAGCGAACTCACTACCTCGCAATCCGTCTATTTTGTTTCGGGATTGGACTGCTATCTCCATTGTGGAGAGCGACTTTTTTCTAAATCTGATCATGGATGCAACTGCATATACGGTATGGCCTTATATGGGGATGGGTGAATATATGGAGATCTATTCCGGATATGAGCCGTCATATGTTTTTGCACATTCTGCGGCCATTTGGGCGAAAGCATTCATGGATATAAAACTTATCCCAACCGCTAATGAGATGTTTCTGACACGCAGGAAAACCGTGGGATTTATGGAAGAAGAGTTCCTTAAAGAAGTACTAAGCATTCTGGTGCCACAGATAATGGCAAAATATAAAATGGATCAAGTTCTTGCGGTAGTGAATGAATATCGGTGCTTTGAAGATTTTGACTTTCGAGATAGCAACAGGAAAACGGACTTTTACCGCAAGTGGTACCATACGAGGACACAGCATCCGCAAATCTCCTTGGAGGGATTTCAAGAGGACTATGCCCAACAGCATAACGGCGAGCAATGGGATATTCCGGATCCGAGCCAGAATGTTGAGGAATCGGTGACCTCCGAGTTGCTGGTGGAGGAGTTCAAAGCGACCCTCAGCGAAAAAGATATGCAGATCCTGCAAATGCGGTTGGAAGGACATACATTGGAAGAAATTGCCCAAGCATTGGGCTACAAAAATCATAGTGGCGTTCAAAAGCGAATCCGAAAAATAGGACAAGCCTATGAAAGGTTTGTCGGTGTGGATTACGGTTTTGGAGGTATAGACGGATAACACCTATTGACGAAAGTTGATAGGTGTTATTTTTATGCCATTTTTCTTATTTGATAACTGCCCCCACTTTTTTGAAGTGGAGGTTGTTTTATTTGACAAAGAAAGGAGGATAGAAAAATGAAATTACTGATTTGAAAGGAGGTGCCGGTATGCCGAGAATGCCAAAGAAAGAGAAAATTGCATGGAATTTCTTCTTAAATCCCGATACAGGAAGAAAGAACTACAATGTTCTCTGCCGTCATTGCGTGGAAGCGTGCAAGCAAAGTTATCGGGCAGTAGTTGTGGAGTGTCCGAAATACAAAGCCAAATCGGGGCGAAAATAAGCAAATTTTCCACCCGTATTACGAGAAAAATTTATGGGGTGAAATGATATATCCTCAGATTTAATCGTTCAATACAGCGAAGAAAAAACCTTAAAAATCGCCCCGAAATTACCCAAAAAACCAAGAAAGGAAATTACAAATGATCGAAAGTATAGGAAAAGGAGCCTTCTTAAAGAAGGACAGCCGGGTAGTAAACTACATGGCCTATCCAAGATTTTTAATGGACATGGATCTGAGTGAAACTACCAAGCTGATTTATGTGCTACTGCTGGATCGAGCGAGGTTGTCTATTACTAAAGGAGGGTGGGTGGACGAGGAAGGAAATGTTTTCATCTATTACGACATTAAGAGCCTTGCCACCGATTGCGGAAAGAGCGAAGCCACCGTAAAAACCGCACTACTCGAGTTGGAGAAGGCAGATCTGATCGTCCGAGAAAAACAAGAGGTTGGAAAAGGGCGAAGGATCTATGTAAAGGTGCGGTCAGAAAACTGTCCCCCGTCGTGGTCAGAAAATTATCCACTCGGTAGACAGAATTTTGGCTACATGGGGGACAGAAAATTTGCCCCAAGTAATAATAAAGTAATTAAAACAAATATAGAAAGAAATTATTCTTATTCGGAAGGAGATAGTTTATGATTTCAATTTTAGAAGCACTTACCATAGAAGCGGATGCGACCATCAAGGAAGACGAGTATCGAAATGACATGGGGTTGATCTGCTGTAAGAACTGTCATTCTCTTCGACAGATCACATTGGCTGTTGGAGATAAGCAGATCAGACCTCGTGTTTTATGCCGATGTCAGGAAGAGAAGCGAAATCGGCAGGAGGCGGAATGGAAAGCCCGAAGACAGCGAGAGGAAATCGAGCGGAACCGTAGCATAGGGATCATGGATCCGGTTATAGGGACGCACACCTTTGAGAAGGATATGGGCTACAATCCTCGTGCCATGGAGATTGCTCGAAACTATGTAGAACACTGGGAGCAGTTCAAGGAGAATTCGCAAGGGCTGCTCTTTTGGGGAGATGTTGGAACCGGCAAGAGTTTCATTGCAGGATGTATCGGAAACGAACTGCTAAACAGAGGTGTTCGAGTTCAGATGACCAACTTCTCCCGCCTGTTGAATCGGCTGACTGATTTACAGATGGGAGATCGGAACGGATTCATTGACAGCTTGAACAGTTTCGATTTGCTGATCCTTGATGAC
>JAZREB010000221.1:0-5404 GCA_045660585.1 Faecousia sp.
CCTCCTCGGGTGCAACGATATCGATGTCCTCGGGACGGATGACTACGTCAACGGGCTCGTTTTTCTCAAAGCCCTTGTCCACACACTTAAAGACTCTGCCGAAGAACTTAACGGAGTAATCCTCCAGCATTACGCCGTCGAGAATGTTGGATTCACCGATAAAGTCTGCGACAAAAGCGTTCTTAGGTTCGTTATAAATATCCTCGGGCTTGCCGATCTGTTGGATCTTACCCTTGTCCATGACAACAATGGTGTCGGACATGGTCAGAGCCTCTTCTTGGTCGTGGGTAACATAAACGAAGGTGATGCCCATAGCCTGTTGGATCCGCTTCAGTTCGTTCTGCATATCTTTCCGCAGACGCAGATCCAGTGCGCCCAGAGGCTCGTCCAGAAGCAGTACCTTGGGACGATTGACCAGAGCGCGCGCAATGGCGACACGTTGTTGCTGTCCACCGGACAGGGAAGTGATCTTACGGTTTTCAAAGCCCTTAAGGGAAACGATCTCCAGCATTTCGGTGACTCGTTCGTCGATTTCCTTTTCCGGCACCTTGGCAATACGCAAACCGAATGCGATGTTATCATAAACATCAAGGTGCGGGAACAGAGCATAACGCTGGAATACCGTGTTGATCTTTCGTTGGTAGGCGGGCACATCGTTGATGCGCTTGCCGTCAAATAATACATCGCCGGAAGTCGGCGTCAGGAAGCCTCCGATGACACGAAGAGTGGTGGTCTTACCGCAGCCGGAAGGGCCCAGTAAGGTTAAGAATTCCTTGTCATTGATGTAGAGATTGATTGCATCGAGAATTCGGTCCGAGTCGAATTCCACAACAAGGTTTGTCAAACGGATCAGCTCGTGGGACATTTATCCTCCCCCATTTCTATCGGTAGTAGTAAGATACAGTTCCGCATATTACTCTACTATGAAATATATATGCAAATGCTGAAATTGTCAATGTATTTTTTCGACTTTTTACAGCAAATTTTTTATGACACACAGATGGTAAATGATGGATTGGGGAATTAAATCGGAAGAAAATGAGCTTTTATGCAGTGTTTTTCCGTTTTCAGGGATGGAAAATGGCTATTTTAGCTTTTTGAGATATTCCTCATAGGACAATAGACTCTTATATCCCCTTGTGCCGTGGACGAACCATTGCTTTCGTTCCTTTGCAGACAGGGTTCCTTTTTTGCGGAAACGGAAAAGAATGTAGTGTTTCCAGAACATACAACTATAGGGATGGACAGCACCGTGGTAGGCACCCTTGCCATAGAAGAATTTTTCATCGTAACCTGTGAACCAGGATGAGGTGTCGTAGAATACTTTTCCGATAGTCTGTGTGGAAACATACATCCGCAGACCCATTTTCCGTGCAGTGTGGAGCCACATGCTGTCTTCTCCGGAGGGGAACACAGCGCCACCGCCATAGAGGGTAGTAAACCAGACATTCTTCTTTTTCATTGCAGACAGGCGGAAAGCAATACGGAAGGTAGGCCAGGGTAAACGGTTCCAGAATCGGACTTTCCCCGGCTTTTTGCAATTAGGCTGTGGACGGGAGGGATCTGTTGACTCTAAATGGAAGATGATGATATCTGCATCGGGGTGAGCTTCGAATTCTCTCAGCACCCGTTCTTCCATATCATCTACGTAGACAACATCATCGTCGGCCAGCAGACAAATATCTCCTTGTGCATACAGCAGAGCAATGTTTCTGTTTTTTCCCACACCTCGGGTATCGGTTGTGATCATTCTTCCGCGGTGACCGTTAAATTCCAGCTCTGTGAGTTCGGTGCGGTCTGCCTGGTTGGCAAATAACACATCAGAGTGTATATTCATTTCTTTGATTTTAGAAAAATCTGTTTGGTGCATTGTGGTGCACAGGATCTCGAAGGCTGACATGGTGATTTCCTCCAATCGTCGTCGGCATACTCAAAAAATAGTATAAATTTGATATCTTCTATTCTATATTGAACTGTCCCTCTGTGTCAAGGAAATTCTTTGATCTTCTTGGAAACCAAATCAAAAAGAAATCAAGTTTTTCTTGACTTATACTTTATAAAATGGTATATTAATCAATGTATGAAAAGAAAGTATATAGCTGAAAAAGGCTTAATTTTAGCTTATTTCAGAAAAGAGGCAAGCCTATGTTTTCTAAGAAGCTGTACCTGTCTACCCCTACCATGCATGGGGAAGAAATGCAATATATCCGGGAGGCCTTCGACACCAACTGGATCGCGCCTTTGGGGAAGAATGTTGACTCCTTTGAGGAGGAGATGTCTGCATACCTGGGCATCCGTAAGGCTGTTGCGGTATCCTCCTGCACTGCGGCTCTGCACTTGGCTGTTAAGCTCTGCGGAGTCAAGCCCGGTGATCCCGTATTTTGCTCCGATTTGACCTTCTCTGCTACTGTGAATCCCGTTTCTTACGAGGGTGGCAAGCAGGTTCTCATCGACTCCGAGTGGGATACCTGGAACATGGATCCCGACGCTCTGGAAAAGGCGTTTGAAAAATATCCGGAATGTCGTGTGGTCATTGTGGTGAACCTCTACGGCACCCCTGCCAAATTAGACCGTATCCGCGCTATTTGCGATGCTCATGATGCCATCCTCATTGAGGATGCTGCAGAGTCTCTGTCCTCTACCTATCAAGGAAAGAAGACCGCCACCTTCGGTCACTATAATGCCATCAGCTCCAACGGTAACAAGATCATCACCTCCTCCGGTGGCGGTATGCTCCTTTCCCATGACACCGAGGCTATGAAAAAGGCCTTCTTCTGGGCCACCCAGTCTAAGGATCCTGCTCCCTGGTACCAGCATTCCGAGATCGGCTATAACTACCGTATGAGCAACGTAGTTGCCGGCATCGGTCGGGGACAGCTTATTCACTTAGATGAGCACCGTGATCGTAAGATCGCCATTTACAATCGGTACAAAGAGGCCTTCCGGGATCTCCCCCTGAAGATGAATCCTTATACTGCCGATGCACAGCCCAATCACTGGCTGTCCTGTGTCCTTCTGGATAAGGACTGCGGTGTAGAACCCGGGGATATCATCCGCGCCCTGGAAGAAGAAAATATCGAATCTCGCCACATCTGGAAGCCCATGCATATGCAACCGGTTTTCGCAGATCGGGATTTCATCTCTCTGGGAGAACACTCTGTCAGCAGAGAGATCTTTGAACGTGGCCTGTGCCTGCCCAGTGACATCAAGATGACTGAGGAAGAGCAGGACTACGTAATTTCTGCCGTCCGTAAAGTTTTCGGCAAGGCGGATTCCTAAAATCATAGCCTCCTATGAGGCAGTAGAGGTTAAACCATGTATGCAAAATGCTTCAAGCGCGTCTTTGACTTTATCCTGGCATTGAGCGCACTGTCTGTGCTGTTTGTGCCCTTGTTGATCCTGACGATCATCGGATTTTTCAAAATGAAGGGAAATCCTTTCTTCACACAGCCCAGACCGGGCAAGGATGAAAAGGTCTTCCACCTGATCAAATTCCGTTCCATGACCAATGAGAAGGGACCGGACGGTCGGCTTCTTCCCGATGAACGGCGGATCACCGCCTACGGACGGTTCCTTCGTGCCAGCTCCGTGGATGAACTGCCGGAACTACTGAACATCCTTGCAGGACACATGTCCTTCATCGGACCCCGTCCTCAGTTGGTACGGGACATGGTATTCATGACCCCGGAACAGCGTAAGCGCCACAGTGTCCGCCCCGGTTTGTCCGGACTGGCTCAGGTCAGTGGCCGCAATGCCCTGAAGTGGGAGAATAAGCTGGCCCTGGATTTGGAGTACATAAAGAACATCTCCCTGAAGGAAGACCTTCGTATCATATTTACCACCCTTAAGATCGTGCTCGGCAGAGGAGAGACCCCCACAGAGCTGGCGGTGACCTCTGACTACGGCGACTATCTCTTAGAGCAGGGAAAGGTAGACCCTGAGACCTATGCCCGCAAGCAAGAAGAGGCCAAGACCCTCTTGGGTGTATAAAGACCCATTTCCCACACAGAAAGGAATCCCCATGGAAGAACTGATTTCCATAATCATGCCCTCTTATAACACCGGCGGGCAGATCGGAGATACCATCCGCAGTATTCAGGCACAGACCTATACCAATTGGGAGCTGATCATTGTGGACGATTGCTCTACAGATGATACAGATGCGGTGGTTGCCTCCTTTGCAGATCCTCGGATCCGCTACCTTAAGAACGAGAAAAATTCCGGTGCCGCTATTAGCCGTAACCGTGGCTTGCGAGAGGCTAAGGGGCCCTATATCGCCTTCCAGGACAGCGATGACCTGTGGGAGCCGGAAAAGTTAGCCCGTCAGCTTGCTTTTATGAAGGAGCATGGCTATGCCTTCACCTTCACCGACTATCGGATCAAATATCCCGACGGTACGGTATCTCCCTACATTTTCACCGGACCCAAACGAGTCAGAAAATGGCAGTTGTACTGCTATTGCTATTTTTCCACCATTACGGTATTATATGATGCCAGGGTGGTTGGTCTGATCCAAATCGAGGACATCAAGAAAAACAACGACTACGCCATGTGGTTCCAAGCAGGGGAGAAGACGGTCATGCACCGCTTTCCGGAGAGCCTGTCCTGGTACTGCAAGCGGGAGGTTTCTATTTCCAGCGGCAGTAAATTCAAACTGATCCGTCATCATTACATCATGTATCGGAAAGCCCTTCACAAGGCGGTTATCCCGTCCCTGTTCTACACGGGATTGAATCTGGTCTGTGGTGTATTAAAAAAGCTGATTTATAGGGAACGGGTAGAATAAGTCCCTTCTGGATGGTGGCTTTTCCGACCTGTTCCTTACTTTCAAATAAAGCAACTGAAATTTGCTTAAAACATTGTAAGGAGTTTATGGAATGAAGATATTATATCTGTCCAATGCTTGCGGAGATGAGGATTTCTGCCGAATCTTTACGGGAGAGGTCAAGCCTTCTCAGGCAGCACAGAAATATCATACCCTTCAGATCGAAGGCTTGCGAGAAGCCGGTCAGGAATTGACAGCTCTGTGTATTCCTGCGATTTCTCGTAAGACCTACAGAAAACTCCTGTTCCGTCAAGAACCCACCGGGGGCTATGTTTTTGCTCCTGTGATCAATATCCCTCTGATTCGTCATATCTGGATGTTCCTGTACGTATTCTTCTTTACATTTGGGGCAACCGTAGGGAAGAAGGGGGATGCTGTGATCTGTGACGTGCTCAACACTACAGTTGCAATGGCGGCATTGCTGGCAGGTTTTCTTACGGGAACGCAGGTGGTCGGTATCGTTACGGACGTTCCCACAAAACGTGCTTTTGAGATCCGCAACCCCCTCAAGAAGCTCGCATCTAAGGTCTGCTGGTTCCTTTTAGGTCGTTACGATAAATATATTTTCCTGACACAGGC
>JAZREB010000222.1:0-5699 GCA_045660585.1 Faecousia sp.
TGCTCTTTCTGTGAAGTACGTTCTGTAGATGTTATTTCTTCCTTTCGGCTACGCTTTTCAGTCTGCTCTTCCTGTAACAGAGGAGGATCGTCCACATCTACATCATAAGCCCTGGGAGATTTTTTTCTAACTATTTTATCCTGGTGAACGGAGACGATCCGCTCAACAAAACGCTCGGAAGCATCTTCTCTCTCTGTCTTAACAGGCTGAGGCTTACGCTTACCGATGGCTTTGACAACGCCGGAAGGGGTAATATTCCGGGTAGCCAGAGCGCAAAGGATCCCCACTACAACCATAGCAACGATTGCGCCTACTCTGGTAATACACTTGGTCAGAAGCTGTGCAATAAATCCGGGGATCAGACCACCGCTCTTCCATTCCATTGCATTGGTCCATAGATGACCGATATTCAGATCATTCTCATGCTTTCCAAAGAAGTCAGCAATGCAGTGGATCAGTCCACACAGGCAAATAAAGGTGAAAAATCCACACCACAGGCGCATCTGAACAGGATATCCGTAGTTACAAAACAGAATCAATGCATTGTACACCAGCAAAGCCGGAAGCAGGAATTTACCCACCTGACCAAACAAGCCTATGACGATCTTAGCCAAGGGTCTCAGAATCGCAGTATCCGCATTGAACCAAGATAACATACATACGAATGCCAGAACAATCAGTATAATGCCCAGCCAAGTTCTTCTGTTCTGCTGTTCTGCTTGGATTTGCTTTTCAAAAGCCTCCCGTTTTGACTTGGTAGAAGAGGTAGCGGCTTGAGGTTTTTTAACATTATGTTTTTGCGTCTGTTTTTGTTTTGAAGAAGTATTTCCTTTGCTGTTGGAAGCATTCTTCTTGCTCGTTCCTCTGTTGGCAGAGGCCGTTGCCTTTTCTGCCTGAGAGGCATTGGATCTATTAGCCATAAAATCCTCCTTTCACAGGACAAATCAAGAAATTACCCGTTGATAATAGCAATAATAAATGAAATAGCAGCTGCATCGAAACAATAATACATAAAGGATCTCAACTTATTCTTGGCAATCACATTTTTAAATGTCACCAGTGCAAGAAGAGATATGGGAGCGGATACAATAACAGCGACCACAAACGATAAAATCGTACGGCCGTAGAAATCACCTACCGCAATTCCGAGTATGAGGTAATATACTACAGAAAGAAGCTCAAATGCAAGAGTGATCTTATATGTAAGCTGAAGATTTACAGAATCATTTAATCCTCGTGCACGACCAATACAGAGGGACGTACCAAAAGAAGACAACCCCGGGAATACCGATAACATACGGAACAAACCGATCCAAATACCATCAAATATATTGGCATCCAGTGCCCCTCTCTTTCCCACAGAACCTCTGGTACAGAATAGGATCAACAATCCATTGATAACAAAGAATACCGAGACATAGGATAGTTTTCCGATTCCCTCCGCCCTTTTCATAAAAAAGAAAGAAAACAGCATTGGGATCAATCCAATCACCGTGAGAAGGAACAAACGAGTTTTGATTTCCTGCTCTTCTCTACGCGCTCTTCTATGACGGGGATCCCTACTTTGAGGGTTTCCCATAAGAATCAAAGATTCTTTTGTCTCTTGATGAAATACCATGTACAGAGCGATAAAGATTCCCAAAGAAATCCCTGCTCGCACAAACAAGCCATCTCCACTGTAAAGGGGAGAAAAATGAAATACGTTCTGTAGCATCAAGCTATGACCTGAAAAGGAAATGGGCAAAAGTTCAGTCAGTCCACCTACAATGGCATAAATGATTGCTTCCCAAATTTTCAAATAATACCACCTTCTTATATATGTTCAAGGACCAGTAAGATCCCTTTCCGATGCTGTTGGGGTGAAACATAATGTGGAAGGTGGGGCATTTTCGGTCGAACCATACCCCATCCGCCACAGATTTAATTATTATATCATAAAATTATAAATATTTCTATCCCTTTTCGATATTTATTTCTTTTCTTTTTTCAATCATTTCATGAAGTTCCTCTAACGCATTGTGCAGAGTCCCTAATTTATCAATAAGACCACTCTCCACAGCCTCCCGTCCATAGACGATGGTTCCTACATCCGTTGCGATCTGCCCTGTTGCCATCATATATTCCAGGAATAATTCCTTAGAAATCCCGGAATTTGAAGTAACAAAATCTGCAATTTGTTCTTGAATCCTTTGAAAATAATGATAGGTTGCAGGAGCTCCAACCACTACCCCACTCATTCTGACGGGATGGATCATCATGCTTGCCGTTGGAGCGATCATACTCTTTTGCGCAGAAACTGCCAAAGGGATCCCAATGGAGTGACCTCCCCCAAGTACGAGAGATACTGTCGGTTTTTTCATCCCCGCAATGAGTTCCGAAATAGCAAGACCCGCTTCGATGTCTCCTCCCACCGTGTTGAGTAACAGGAGTAGTCCGTCTATCTCCTCACTTTCTTCTATCATTGCCAGTAGTGGTAAAACATGCTCATATTTGGTCGTTTTCACACTCTCGGGAGCTACCTGATGTCCCTCAATCTGTCCGATAATTGTGAGAATATAGATATTCCCCCGGGGAGTTTTGGTATATCCCGCTCCCAGCTCGTCGATTTTCGCTGTTTTTTCGTTATTTCCATGATCATCCATAATGATTCCCCCTCATTCTTGATTCCTTCATTATTCCCAAAAATCATCTGCAACATCCGTGGAAAAAGTAATCTCCCCTCTTGGCAATGGGTAGAATATATGATATAATAGAGAAAAATCGAAAAAGGAGATCTAATATGCGTTTTGATTACAAAACCAAGGGAGTCTGCGCTTCCAAAATCGAATTTGATATCAATGGAGATATCGTAGAAAATATCCGTTTTATAGGTGGATGCAGTGGTAACACACAGGGTGTCGCTGCTCTGGCCAACGGTCGCAAGGTCGACGAGGTCATCGCTCTCGTTAAGGATATCCGTTGCGGATTTAAAGGCACCTCTTGCCCCGATCAGTTGGCACAGGCCCTCATGGAAGCAAAAGGAAAGTGCTAACATTCAACTACATAAAAACACATGGCAGAGTCTACAAGAAACCCTGCCATGTGTTTTTATTATATGTCAATCAGAAACTTTCAATAGCGATGCCTAAAAAAGCCAAAATAATGCCTATAGTATATATTCCAATTAAAATCGAAGCAAAAATCCCTATAATTGATAGTATCAAGCCGGAAATTCCCATGCCGCAATTTACATGTCCCTTTTTGGCCTTAAGGATGGCAATAACACCAAATATAATGCCGACAACCCCAAGAACCATAGAAAGAATCGTTAAAGAGCAAACCGCAATCGAGGCAATACCTAACACCAATGCTGCCGTCCCCGCACCCTTTCCGGGAGTTTTGGAAGGAGTTTGTGAAATAGCAGTAGGATCCTGCGCCATAAAAGTTGTTGTCTCCGATTGCTGTGGATCTACTCGGGTATCCTGCCGCAGGGGTTTCCCGCATGCAGAACAATTCATAGAACTATCTGAATTAGCTGCGCCGCAGTTGTTGCAGTACATTCAATCATCTCCTAACAAAAGTAATAAACGTGCTATAGATTAGTTAAGCAGTTCACAAACCAAGGCAGAATATGCCACAGGGTCCTCGATGGATAGACCTGCGATCAGAAGGCCCTGATTATATAATACCTCTGCATACTTCTCCGCCCGTTGAGGATCGGAAACTATATAGTCACGCATGGTGGTAACAACATCGTGATTGGGATTGAGCTGTAAGATCCGACCGCAACGGAGAGTGTTATCGGGATTGATCGCCTTAAAATACTTCTCCATTTCAAAGCTCATGCCACCTTCCGGAATCATAGTGACCGCATGATCTCCCAACTGTGCTAAAATCTGCACATCCGAGACTCTGTCACCAAAATATTCCATCAGGAATTCTATGGAAGACTGCCATTGCTCAGTTGTTTCTGCGGCCTGCTTCTTTTCCTCCTCCGTCTCCAGATCCAATTCATCCGTAAGAATATTGCGGAACTCTTTCCCGTCATAATCATGGAGGGTCTGGGGGATAAACTCATCTACCTGTTCCTCTAAACGCAGTACGTCAAATCCACGCTTGACCATGGAGCGAGTCTGAGGAAGGTTGGTTGCATTTTCACCGCTGACATAGTAAATATGCTTCTGGGACTCCGGCATGGAAGAAACGTATTCTTTGAGAGTAATCAGCTTGCTCTCCTTTTCAGAGCGGAGACGAATCAAGTCCTTAAGCAGGTCTTTCTTTGCGCCGAAGTTGGCAACAATACCGAATTTGAGTTGACGTCCGAAAGCACTGTAAAACTTATCGTATTTTTCGCTGTCGTTTTCCTGAATTTTCTGCAATTCTGCCTTGATTTTCTTTTCTAAATTTGTTGCAATGATCTTGAGCTCTCTTGTGTGTTGGAGCATCTCTCTGCTGATATTTAAGCTCAGATCCAGAGTGTCTACAACGCCCTTAACAAATCGGAAATGTTCCGGCAAAATATCCTCGCAGTTTTCCATAATCAGAACGCCGGAAGAATATAATTTAAGGCCGGACTTATACTCGGAAGTATAAAAATCATAGGGAGTTTTACCGGGAATGTAGAGCAATGCCTTATAAGTAACTGCGCCCTCTACTCCAAAATGGAGGGTATGAAGAGGTGCTTCAAAATCTCCGAATTGTTCTTTATAGAAGGATTCGTATTCCTCTTCAGTAATATCCTTCTTATTCTTCTGCCAAAGAGGCAGACGAGAATTCAGAGTAGACTCCCCAAGGACAATGGGATAGCGGATAAAGTCAGAATACTTACGGACAAGATTGCGGAGAGTAAATTCCTCCAAATACTCATCCATATCTTCTTTCAGAGACAGGAGGATCGTTGTTCCAACTCCATCCTTTTCACAGGGTACAATGGTATAACCGTCCGCACCTGCAGATTCCCAACGGTAAGCCTCCTCACTGCCATACCGCTTGGAGGTAACAGTAACCTTAGATGCTACCATAAATGCCGAATAGAAACCGACGCCAAACTGACCGATAATGTCAATGCCGTCTTGCTTCTCCATTTCGGTTTTAAATCGAAGACTACCGCTATGGGCAATGGTGCCCAGATTCTCTTCCATCTCCGCTTTATCCATACCAATACCGTTATCACTGATGGTTAGAGTACGAGCCTCTTTGTCCACAGACAGAGAAATCCTAAACTCGCCGGAATTTACGCCCACATTCTCGTCTGTCAATGCCAAATAAGCCAGCTTATCAATGGCATCGGAAGCATTGGAGATCAATTCTCTTAAAAAAATCTCTCGGTTGGTATAGATAGAGTTAATCATTAAGTCAAGCAGACGTTTGGATTCTGCCTTAAATTGTTTTTTCGCCATGATACATACTCCTTTTTAAGTCCAGTAATTTTAGCACTCGCACGCGTTAAGTGCTAAAATCATTATAGGATGAATTTTATTTTTTTCAAGTACCATCACAAAAAATTCATAATTTTTACAATCCTATGTCTAAATTGAAACTCCCGACACCGAAAATTCTTCCGGTGTCGGGATACTTCTGATTTCATTTTGAGCCATACTGCAAGAGGGCATGATTATCTTATTTTCCTCTTGCTTTAAATTCCAAATACTCGTCGTAGGTACCACTGCGATCGGAAATAGAGCCATCGGTCTTAAACTCTATAATGCGGTTCGCAACGG
>JAZREB010000223.1:0-1015 GCA_045660585.1 Faecousia sp.
AGGTTCTGCCATAGGGGATCCGCTCTTCTTCTCCCAGCACTATGATAGCACTGTGGTCGCATGCCAGCTCGCAATCTTCTTTGGAAAGATAGGCGGCGATCCAAACCAGGGGATTAAACCAGTGGACACACAAACACAGGCCGCGGACAAAGGACCAGATATGGTCTAAATGGCGGTAGTGGGTATATTCGTGGGTAAGGATGTGCTCCCGCTGACGGGGATCGGCGCAGGGAAGCAGGTAGATCCGGGGACGGAACAGCCCCATCATGCAGGGAGAGGGAAGGTCTTCCGTTTCGTAAACCGGGAGAGGCAGAGTGGGGGTCTCTACCTTGGTAGCACCGACCTGTGCCTTTTTGCCGAAGCGGATATTCACTGTGAGGAACCAAATTGCCATAGATAAGAAGCCTACAAACCAGATAACCCTGAGGATCTGCGGTACGGTCAGGGAGAAATGTCGGCTTTCCTCTTGTGTAAGGGAGCCCATGGGCTCTGCGGAGGGCGCCTCCGGCATGGGGGATAGGGTGGGGGTGCCGGTAGCGTCTTCTTGTTCAAGGGGAAAGGTCTCCGGGATCGCTGTCTGGGGACTCCGGGTCTCCACGGGATCTGAATAGGTGGGAGCTTCTATCTCAATATTGGGCTGAGGGGAGGTCTGGACTTCTACCTGTACGGTGGGTATCTCCTCGCGGAACAGGTTCTCTAAGCTAAATGCACTGGAACCGAACTGTAAGGGAACCAGGAGCCGCAGGGCGACCAAGAACCACAGGCTATACCGCACAAGGGGAGAGATCCGCTTTTTCATAAAAGGTCTAAGTGCGATCAGTAAAAGGATCAGTACGCAGGAGGATACTAAGAACATTAACATAATTGTTCAACTCCTTTCCAATGTGAAAAGGGAAAATTGTGTAGAATTTCGGGGAAAATGAGAGAAACTTTTATTTGCCCCAGTAGATCAGAATATGGACTTCCTTGTTGGCAGAATCCCAGACGACTTTTACATATCTGTCAATGGGTCCGG
>JAZREB010000224.1:0-8373 GCA_045660585.1 Faecousia sp.
GGTATTCAGCTTGGGCAGGGTCACAGTGGTAGTTGCGCTACAAGCAGAGCAAGTTCCCGTTAAGGTGCCTGTTGCAGATGTTGTGGGGTTCTTGGTTGCCTTGTATTCATAGCTGTGACCGGTTGCAGAAACCTTGGAGTCTACATAGCTGTTAGCGCAACGGGAACAAGTATGGGTGGTATAACCCTCTGCTGTGCAGGTAGGTGCTGTGACTACACTCTTGTAATCGTGACCCAGAGATGCTACTGTTTCTTGTGCAGTGAGAACCGTATTGCAAACAGAGCAGTGCTTGCCTTCTGTCAGACCGGTTGCGGTACAAGTAGGTGCTACTGCCTTATCCACAACCTCAGTATGTCCTTTCGCCTTAGTAGTAACATTGAAGAAGAAGGTGCCGTAGGTAGTAGTTTTCCAAGTGTACTTATCTGTGCCGGTGGCGGTACAGGTGGGAGCCTTGGTGGTGGTTTTAGTGTAGTCCGTGGTATTCAGCTTGGGCAGGGTCACAGTGGTAGTTGCGCTACAAGCAGAGCAAGTTCCCGTTAAGGTGCCTGTTGCAGATGTTGTGGGGTTCTTGGTTGCCTTGTATTCATAGCTGTGACCTTCGGACTTGCTATAGCCACAGGAACAGGTTGCCTTGTGGTTAGTAGCATCTGTGGTTGCGTAGGTATAGCTGTGAGCTTCTGCCGTGAAGGTTGCTGTAATGGTAGTGTCGGCAGTGATATTGGTCAGTTTCTTGTCCCACCCCTTGAAGGTGTAGTGGTTACTCTCATCAGATGCCTTTGTGGGAGTTTTTCCCGTATAGGTGGCCGCATCCCCTTTGTTCACAAGCTGGGTTGCAAGAGTCTTGCCATTGCCGTCTACGAATGTAACGGTGTATGCCGGTGTAGGCAGATCGGAAAGTTTTCCTACAAAGGCATAGTCAATGGTGATCTCACCGGGCTGGGTTTCGGAAATACTCTCAATACCTGCAAAGTACAGACGCAGTCGTGTGATTTCCTTGGCACTCTTAAAGGCACTGTTCAGGGGAACCGTTGCAACATACCAAGTATCGGAATTGATATACTCTGCATGCGCCCTATAGTCCGCTGTTCCGCTGACGCTTGAGGTGGAGCCTGCCTCGGTAAAGCTGACTTTCAGATAGGGTTCAATGACCTTTGTAGTCACGGTTCCATCTTCGTTTTCCGTTTCGGTTTCCCCTACGCGGAAGTTCTTCATCTTAAACCGCACCTGATAGTATTCTGCCTCAGAGGGGTCAAAGTGCAGAACATAGGCATTCTTGTTTGCGGCAGAGTAGGTATCCATATAAACAGCAGGCCATGCAGAGGGGGTAAAGGAACCCTTTACCTTCATGGTAATGGTATCATTTTCCCGATCTGCAACCAATTCATCGACTCCGGAGGAGGGATAAGACCAGTTGAACTTAGACAGATCATCAAAGTTGGTAAAGCCGTAGGTTCTGCTGTTATAACGGATCCGGTCTGCTTGGGTGTCCGTAAAGTCAAAGAACAGATCCTTCTTATCAGGCAGCTCTTCATAAGGCCCTACGAATACATAATCAATGGTGATCTCGCCGGGCTGTGTCTCGGAAATACTCTCGATACCTGCAAAGTACAGACGAATTCTGGTGATCTCCTTGGCACTCTTAAAGGCACTGTTTAGAGGAACGGTTGCAGTGAACCAGGTATCGGAATTGATATAATCCGTGTGTCCCTTGAAGTCTGCCGTTCCGCCTACACTGGAGGTGGTTCCTGCTTCGGTGAAGCTGACCTTTAGGTAGGGGTTTACCACATTGGTGGTCACGGAGCCATCTTCATTGGTGGTTTCTGTTTCACCTATGCGGAAGTTCTTCATCTTAAAGCGGATCTGGAAATATTCCCCTTCAGACGGGTCAAAGTGCAAAGGATATGCATTCTTGTTGCCGGCACCATAGGTATCCATATATACCGCAGGCCAAGAGGAGGCGTTAAAGGAACCCTTTGCCTTGATGGTAACAGTACCATTTTCCTTGTCGGCAACCAGCTCGCTGACTCCAGAAGAAGGATAAGTCCAGTTGAGCTTAGACAAATCGTCAAAATTGGTATAGCCGTAAGTTCTGCTGTTGTAGCGGATCCGGTCTGCCTGTGTATCCGTAAAGTCGAAGAACAAGGAGTTCTTGATAGGCAGTTCTTCGTAGGGGCCTACAAAGGCATAGTCAAAGGTCAACACTGCATCCAGATCCTCTTCCGCAGTAAAGCCGGTAAGGTGAAGGATCACGCGATTGACCTCTTCTATCTGACGGATCTCATCCTGAAGCTGTCCCGTAATGACAATATATTCCCCGGAGCTAAGATAGCTCACATCAAAGTTCACTCCCGTTCCGATAACATAGGAATTATCCGTGGAATAGTAGAAGTGTACCGATGCCTTGGGTTTGGTGCCGACGAGCCCTGTGACCTTAAACCGCATCTGGAAGTATTCTGCATATTCGGGATCGTAATTCAGATCAAAGTTCACAGAGTCAGCATAAATGGAGTTGAAGCCTGTAACCTTGGGGGTAACAGTTGCAGAACTTGTCGCAGTGTCTATAGACAGATTTCCGTTCTTCAATCCCTGCGTTCTGCCGCGCCATGCATCCGGGGAGTCGAAATTCCGGAAGTTATAGACATAGTTCTGATACCGTTCCTGTGCCTGTGCACTGTTGTCGAAATCGAAGAACAGGGACTTACTGAGGGTATCGATTGCCTCGGTGTAAGTATGGGCCTTATCGTTCTTACAGGTATAGGTCATGGTACCCTTGGCGGTAAAGGTAGGAGCCTTGGTAACACTGCCTTCGTAGCTGTGCCCCGTCGCCTTGACTACCTTATCCTCGTAGCTGTGACCGCAACGGGAACAGGCAAAGGTGGTATAGCCATCTACAGTACAAGTAGGTGCTGTGACCACGCCGGCACCATAGTCATGGTAGCAGACCGATCCGCTTTCCCACGTAAGGATGGGATAGCCGTTGTTGATCCCCTTGGTGTCATCTTCGTACGCAGAACCAAGGACAGAAGCATAGGCTCTGAGCTGATCATTGGCAACAATTCCGGAATTGACAAATTGCAGACAGCCTCCCAATCTTATGAAATTTACGCCCTCTGCGGCATAACAATTCTCTACAACGCAGTCTGTTGCGGCATCTGCGATGGTTCCGATCAGGGCATAGTAATAGCCAATGCTGTAGCAATTTTTAATGCGTAATCCCGTCGATCCGCTGGAAATACCACCAATCATGCCACCGACAGTGGTACCGTAGGACTTAGAGCTGATCACGCCAACATTATAACAATTCTCGATCAGAACATTCTTGCCGTTCATATAGCCAACGAAAGACCCGATATTGGTAGGTGCATACACCGTAGCTTTGTTATAGCAGTTGGAAATCACACTGCCGCCACCTACATATCCCGATATAGCCGCTGTACGCTTACTACCTATGATCATACCGCTTTCAATACCCAGATTCTTAATGGTACCGGTGTTAATGGATCCGAAAAGACCGCCATAGCCATAGTCGGACTCGTTGGACTTAAGATTATAGATCCGATAACCTCTGCCGTCAAAGGTGCCGCGGAACTGGTACGAGGAGGTCTCATTGGCACCGCCGATGGGGGTCCAAGCCTTCCCTTCCAGATCAATATCCGCCTTCATTTCCAGAGTATCCCCACTAAAGTTTTCCCCATTACGAACCATGTAGGAAACCAAACGGAGATCGTCTGCGGTACGGATCTCGTAGACACCGTTTACCTTAGTCAGGGTGGTCTTTCGCCCTGCATTTTCCCAATCTAAGACAGGGAACAGCTTGTTCTGTACAAAGTAGTCTTCTCCATATCCCTCTCCCAGAGTGGCAACACTGCCTCTCATATCCTTGGGGGTGATCTGACCGCAATTGGTAACGATCAGACTTCCGGGAGAGCCTGCAAGAGCTGTTGTATCGAGGGTATAGCAGTTGCGGATCTCGGCGGTAGTAACTGCGGCATTGACAGAGCCTACAATACCACCGGGTACATCGGAACGGTTATAGCAGTTTTCGATAAGGGCATCCTTTGTATCGCTGGCAAAGTAGCCTACGATACCGCCCACGGTATTGTTACCGGAAACCAACCCTGCATTATAGCAGTTCTGTACCGTACAGCCGGAGGAGGCCACCATGCCTACGATACCGCCAATGGAAGTTCGGGAAGAAACTGTAGCACGATTGTAGCAATTGAGGATCTTGGTGTAATTCCGACCGGAGCCTAAGATGGCGCCTACTTTTTCAGAGCCGATGATGGTACCGCTTTCCACGCCAACATTCTTAATAGTGGCAGAGGAAGCAAAGCCGAAGAGACCCACATATAGATTGCCTGTGGTAATATCCATGTTGTAGATCCGATGTCCACCACCGTCAAAGGTGCCGGAGAAGGTAGCCTTGGCCTGTCCCTCTACGCCGATGTTGCCACCGATAGGGACAAACTCCTCATGGGCAAGGTCAATGTCAGCACAGAGCAGAACCGTCTCTTTGCTAAAGGTCTTCTTCCCTACATTGACCATGTAGGAAAGAGCCCGTAAGTCTTGGGCTGTATGGATCTCGTAGATGCCTTCTGCATTGGGAGTCAAAGCAGGAAGCTCTTCCCCCTTATATACAGACCCCAGGAGGATGGGATATCCGCCGTTATCGGGGAAATAATTGTCTGCAACAAAGCCCTCTCCCAAAGTGGTGTATGCGGCCTTCAGATCCGTTTCGGAAAGACGGGTGCAATCGGTCAGGGTGCAACCGGTGGTGTCGTTCATGAGGGCGATATCGGTCAAACCGTGACAATTGATAAATTGGATCCCCGTGCCGGAAGCAGACACCGCAAGGGAGCCTGTGGTAGAACCGGACACACTGCCACCGTTATAGCAGTTGCGGATCACAGAGCCTGTGGAGCTCTCGGACATCCAGCCCATAAGGCCACCGCCTACCAGTTCGGCTTCTACGGTACCCATGTTATAGCAGTCAGTCATGGTGACAGCATCGGAAGAACCGATAAGGCCGCCGGTATGGCTACCGCCTGTTATGGCGGCTCTGTTATAGCAATTTTCCATAGTGCCGGAGAAATAGCCTGCAAGACCCGCTACCTTCTTCTCACCGATCACTCGACCGCTTCGGATGCCCAGATTCCGAACCGTACCCTGGATGGAGCCAAAGAAGCCTACATAAAAACGGTTCGCCGTTACAGAAAGGTTGCTGATACTGTACCCCTGTCCGTCAAAGGTTCCCTTAAAGAGTTTTCCCTTACTGCCGTTTGCAGTGGCATTGCCACCAATGGGAACCCATTCAATGGAGTCTAAGTCGATGTTGTTGCCTAACTTTACGGTCTTTCCGCTATAGGTAGTGCCGGTATTGACCTTGTAGGCAAAGAGGCGGAGCTGTGCCGCCGTTTGGAGCACAAGATCCTTGGGAAGAGTGGTATCGCACTGCCAAGCTAAAACAGGAGCGTTGGCATTTTCATATTCGCAGTCGTAAAGGAAGCTACTGCCCAGACTTACCGCCACAGCGGGCATTTCCGCTACGGTCAGCTTGGAGCAATTGGTATAGCTTTCCAAAGTGCTACTGTCCGTTACCGCACTGCTCTTAATAGCTGTAGTTGCATAGCAATTATTCACCGTGACCTTGGTAACCAGGAGGCTTTCCGCAGTGGTGTTATAGAAGCCAATGAGACCGCACCGACCTAAACTGTCAGACAGCTCGCCCATATGGTAGCAGTTGGTCAGGGTCATGGTGGTGGCACTGGCGGCATAGCCCACAATACCGCCTGCTATACCTGCGGTACATGTAATATGGGCATAGTTATAAGAATCCGTAATGGTGTTGGTTCCGCCGATCTGTCCCACCAAGCCACCGCACTGTCCTGCGGAAGAAATCACATTCGCCTTATTAAAGCACTTTTCAATGGTAACGGAGGAAGAAAGACCGGTTAAACCGCCGGACTTTTCTCCGCAATAGACGGTACCGCTTTCGATACCGAAGTTTTTAATGGTGGCACCGGAGGTTCTGCCGAAGAAGGCTGTCGATCCCACACCGGATTGGTTGATATACAGATTTTTGACCACATGACCGTTACCGTCAAAGGTACCGCGGAAGCTGTTGCTTGTGCCACTTCCGCCGATGGGGGTAAAAGTACGCCCCTTCAGATCGATGTCGTTCATGAGATGAACCTGTTTTCCGTAGAAGGTGGTTCCGCTGTTGACCATGGAGGCAAGGCACATGAGATCTTCTGTGTCGTATATCTCGTAGACACCCTCCGAGTTGGTTTGCAGGGTAGTTCCCGGCTCATAGGCATTGAGGAGGGATTTCAGATTGGCAATAGTGGTCGTAGGCAGAGCTTTGTTGTAGTCTCCCGCTTCCGTCACAGGGGTGAAAACGACAGCAATGTTTGCACTTGTAACATTCTTCAGACAAATAGCCAACTTTCGGAAGCCCTCTCTGGAATTCTCCCCGGACACGGATGCGGGAGAGGTGCTGAGAGGATCGGCGGTCATAGAGGTAAAGGTGGCATTGGAAGGCTCTGCGATTTGGGCAATGAGCTTTTTCCCATTCTTGGTCAGTTCTGCGGTTTTGCCGTCTGCGGAAATGTAAATTTCCGCCTCTGTATGGGCAAACCAATAGACCGTGGAAGAAGTTTTGATCTTCAACTCATCCCGAATCAAAACCCTGCTACGGTTATCAAAGAGGGCAAGGGCTCTCTTACTCTGGGTCACACCGTAGTTATCATAAGCATCCAGCATATCCACCACGGCATAGCCACCGTCATAGGCACTTTCGTAAGAAACCATCTGACACTTGGCATTAAAGGCCTGTCCCCCGGAGGAATCGGGGTTGACAACCAGCGTATTCTGCCCCTCTGCTCGCTTGCGGTAATAGGTCCAGCGTTTGCTTTTTTCCAAACGGCTGTGGTAATCCGGCAGAGAGTAGTTGTCCGATCCCATTTCTGTGATCCACCGTTCTCCCAAGGCTTCCAACACAAAAGTACCTACGTCCAAGTCCGTATGGCTGTCGTTATTCATGCCGGATTTTATGCCGGCATAGATCCTTGCAGAGTCTGTGTCAAAGCTACGGAAGGAAGCAATGCTCTCGTATGCGTCACTGGGGAGATAATAGTCCGTTTGTCGATTCTCTAAGGACAGACCCTCTACCGATTTCGGGGAATACCAGATCATAGACAAATATTCGTCGTACATCACATTGGTACTCTGAATAGAACGCTGGTACAGGGACAGTTCCGGCATATTAAAGCGGTTGGCATACCAGTGAAGGAGAGCGCCATCCATGAGGGCATGGTTTCCGTCACCGAAATTAAAGGTATTGCTGTAGCCGTTCATCGCTAAGAGATATCGACCGGACTCCTTTACGCCCTCCATATCAGAGAGTCCAAAATCCGTACCCAGAACACTGCGCATGGTTTCCATCAGAATGACCATGAAGCCGGCTCCCAGCTGATAATATCCGGGGCCTTCGGCATAGGAGCCTGCAGGGGTCAGGGTGTCCAAATGAATCTGAACATTGGTCACTGCCTTAGAAAGGATAAAGCTACACTGGGAAGGATAACTCTCAAAAATGGCACAAGCGGCAATGGCCAGACCTGCATTACACCAGGGATTCCAGTTGCCGGTATAGCGCAGATAGTCGCTATCGGTCTGATCCTGTTCCTGTCCTACTGTCAGCTTATAAATGGCTGTTTCGATGGTCTTACGCTGGGAAGCAGTCATATAGTGGTACAACCAGTCATAGCCGATGCCTACACCATATGCCATCTGGGCAACATCCAGATAGTGGCTGGGATTCCAGTCGGGGAAGGTGCAAACTTGGAGCATTTCTTCCACAGCACGCTGGGCAAAGCGCTGTTCCCCATTCACCTGATACAGGAAGGCCATCCATGTAATACGGTAGCTTGCCTTTCTTGGGATGCTTAAGGGTCGGGAACCGTTTTCATCCGTCATTTCCACAACCGGTTCCTCCAACTGGCTGACACAGTACTGATAAATACGGGTATACCAGGTCTGCAAATAGGTGTCCGTCTCCAGATCCTTCCGAATTCGGGCAAAATCATCACTGTTTGCCAAAATACGGGGGTGTTGACCCCAGGATCTGGCAGTAAAAAGTTCCTCTACCTCGCTGACCGTAGCCGAGGGAGTAACCGCCTTGGTCTCAGGCTTCTCCTCCCCCTGCGCCCCTGCCCACAGAGGTACCATCTGCATCAAGAAGCAGAGGATCAGTACCAGTGCAGGGAGTCGAATCTTAAAAAATTTCTGAAATACCATAATTATTCCGCCTTTCCGTTGAATATAGTCCTATTCTATCATAGTTTCCCTAATATTTCTATCCTCATTTCTCCAAAT
>JAZREB010000225.1:0-10150 GCA_045660585.1 Faecousia sp.
CTGACCGGAGATGCCGCGTCCGCCGCGACGCTGAGAACGGTAAGTATCCACAGGCAGACGCTTCATGTAGCCTGCATTGGACAGGGTGTAGCAGCAATCTTCTTCTTCGATAAGGTCTTCGTCATCGATCTCATCTTCTACATCCACGATCTCCGTACGGCGGGCGTCGCCGAACTTGTCACGGATGATAGTGAGCTCTTCCCGAATGATGCCACGAACCAGATTGATATCTGCAAGGATCTCCTTGTAGTGGGCGATCTTTTCTTGCAGTTCTTGGAATTCTGCTTCCAGCTTGTCCTTTTCCAGACCTTGCAGGCGCTTGAGCTGCATGTCAAGGATAGCCTGTGCCTGTACCTCGCTGAGGCCGAAGCGTTCCATGAGGTTTTCTTTAGCATTGTCATAGGAAGAACGGATGATCCGAATGACCTCGTCAATATTATCCTGTGCGATCAAGAGACCTTGGAGCAGATGAGCCCGTTCCTCAGCCTTGCGCAGATCGTAACGAGTACGACGGATAATAACTTCTTCTTGGTGAGCCAAATACTCGTCGATGATTTCTCGCAGATTCAGAACCTTAGGCTGGCTCTGGTTCTTGACCAGTGCGAGCATATTGATGGCAAAGGTGGTCTGCAGAGAAGTCTGGGCATAGAGACGGTTCAATACGACCTGGGCATTCGCCTCACGCTTGAGCTCAATGACGATCCGCATACCGTTACGGTCAGACTCGTCACGGATGTCGGAGATGCCTTCCAAACGCTTTTCATTGACCTGATCTGCCATGGCCTTAATGAGCATACGCTTATTGACCTGATAGGGGATCTCGGTAACGATGATCCGCTGACGGTTCTGACCGAATTCCTCGATCTCCGTCCGAGCACGCATAGTGACCCTACCCTTACCCGTAGCATAGGCACTACGGATGCCGGCTCTGCCAAGGATCAATGCCTTGGTGGGGAAGTCGGGACCGGTCACATGCTCCATAAGGTCTACCAAACCTGCCTCCGGGTTATCCAGAACACACAGGCAAGCGTTGATGACCTCTGTCAGGTTATGGGGAGGGATGTTGGTTGCCATACCGACGGCAATGCCGGAAGAACCGTTGACTAAGAGGTTGGGGAAACGGCTGGGAAGAACACGGGGTTCTTTCCGAGTTTCGTCAAAGTTGGGATCCCAATCCACAGTTTCCTTTTCCAGATCCCGGAGCATTTCGTTCGAGATCTTGGAAAGTCTGGCTTCGGTATAACGGTAAGCGGCAGGGGGGTCTCCATCAACGGAGCCGAAGTTGCCATGACCGTCAACCAGCATATAACGCATAGAGAAATCCTGTGCCAGACGAACCAGTGCATCATAAACAGAAGCATCGCCATGGGGATGGTAACGACCTAAGACGTCACCGACACAGGTAGCAGACTTTTTAAAAGGCTTGTCTGCTGTGAGATTATCCTCATACATGGCATACAGGATCCGACGGTGTACCGGCTTAAGACCGTCCCGAACATCGGGAAGGGCTCTGCCGATAATAACGGACATGGCGTATTCCATGTAGCTGGTTTTCATTTCCTGTACAAGCTCAGAGGTAACGATGGCCTGATCGGGGTATCGAATATCCTCGGGCTTATAATCTTTCTTATGTGCCAAGGTATTTCCTCCTTGTTACGGATCAATAATCCAAATTGGTGACATAACGAGCATTGGTTTCGATGAACTCCTTACGGGGTTCTACCTTTTCACCCATAAGGAGGGTGAAAATCTCGTCTGCCTTTCTGGCATCTTCCAGTTGGATCCGCTTTAAAGTGCGCTTTTCCGGATCCATAGTGGTTTCCCACAGCTCCTGGGGATTCATTTCGCCGAGACCCTTGAATCTGGCAATATCCACCTTTGCATTGGGATTGTCTGCACGCATTTCTGCGGAGATCCGATCCCGTTCCTCATCGGAGAAGGCCATTTTTGTAGTCTTACCTCTGGTCAGCTTATACAGAGGAGGCATTGCGGAATAGACATAGCCGTTTTCAATGAGGGGACGCATATAGCGGAAGAAGAAGGTCAGCATCAAGGTACGGATGTGGCTACCGTCTACGTCAGCATCGGCCATAATAACGATTTTATGATAGCGGAGCTTTTCGATGTGGAATTCCTGTCCGATGCCGGCACCCAGTGCGGCAATAACAGGCTGGAGCTTATCGTTGCCGATGACCTTGTCCTCACGAACCTTTTCTACATTGAGCATCTTACCCCACAGGGGCAGGATGGCCTGGAAACGGGAGTCTCTGCCTTGGGTAGCAGAGCCACCTGCAGAGTCACCCTCGACGATGTATAATTCGGTCAGGGTGGGATCCGTCTCGTTGCAATCTCTCAGCTTATCGGGCATAGCCGCACCGCCTAAAGCGGTCTTTCTGCGGATCTGTTCACGGGCTTTCCGAGCCGCTTCTCTGGCACGGTTTGCGGTCATAGCCTTTTCCAATACCGTACGAGCTACAGAAGGATGCTCTTCAAAATATGTTGCAAGCTGTTCGTTGACGATATTATCTACCAAGGTGCGGATATAAGCATTGCCTAATTTTGCCTTGGTCTGGCCTTCGAACTGGGCATCTGTCAGCTTAACGGAAATAATGGCGGTAAGACCCTCGCGGCAATCATCGCCGGAGACTTTGTCAGCATCGGTCTTAATGATACCTGCCTTCATGCCATAGGCATTCATAACACGGGTCAGAGCAGTTTTGAAGCCGGTCTCGTGCATACCGCCTTCCGGCGTATGGATATTATTGGCAAAGGAGACTAGATTCTCACTGAATCCGTCATTGTATTGCAGAGAGATCTCTGCCTGGGCATCATTACGGACACCGGACATGTATATGACTTCATCATGGAGAGAGGTCTTATGGCGATTGTACCAGCGGACGAATTCACGGATGCCACCTTCGTAGCACATGTTGTCCGAGGGGCCCTCCTCTGTCCGCTTATCTGCGATGGAGATCCGCAGACCGCCGTTGAGGAAAGCCTGCTCCCGCATACGGGTATGGAGGATCTCATAATCGTATACCGTGGTATCGAACATCTCGGGATCCGGCTTGAAGGTAACCGTAGTTCCCTGCTTGTCAGTTTCTCCGATGACGGTCATCTCCTGGGTGATATGACCACGTGAGAACTTCATCTGATAGATCTTACCATCCTTATGAACCTCTGCAACCAGCCACTCAGAAAGGGCATTGACTACAGAAGCACCAACACCGTGGAGACCGCCGGAAACCTTATAACCGCCACCGCCGAACTTACCGCCGGCATGGAGTACGGTGAAAACGACCTCTAAAGCGGGCTTACCGGTCTGGGCCTGAATGTCAACGGGAATACCTCTGCCGTCGTCGGTTACTGTAATGGTGTCACCGGGATTGATGGTAACGGTAATATGTTTACAATACCCTGCAAGAGCCTCGTCAATAGCATTATCAACGATCTCATAAACCAGATGATGTAAACCGCTGGAAGAGGTAGAACCGATATACATACCGGGACGCATACGAACTGCTTCCAAACCCTCTAAAACCTGAATTTGAGACGCATCATATTCCTTTTCTACCAAAGTATTCATTTCTTCGGACATATACTGTCCTCCTTTTTACCAAAATATGGCTATGCAATAAAATCACAAACGCTTTTCCAAAACAAAAGCATTGTATTGGGTCAAATAAACCCGTTGCATTCCAAATTCCTCTGTAATGACATAGCTCTTAGGCAGATCACCGGAAACATCAATGACCTCTCCCCGTTTTTCTGCCTCGGCTAAAAATTTTAAGGTGTGTTTTGAGGTGGTGCTGTTATCTAAGTCAAAGATCCCGATAATACAACGATCTCTGACAGAAAAATCCGAGCCAATGGATACGTACATAAAATACCTCAAATAATTTGTCCGTTTTCGATGTGCAGAACCTGACCTAAGGTAGTCCACCTATCGGTCTCACAGCAGGTGATAAATACCTGACCGCTTTTCAGTTGGTTGAGAACAAAATCCTGTCGTCCTGCATCCAACTCCGATAGCACATCATCCAATAATAACAGGGGTTCTTCCCCGGTATCTCGTTTTAAAAGCTCCCGTTCTGCCAGTTTGATGGAAATGGTAGCAGTACGGGTCTGTCCCTGGGACGCAAAAGCCCCCATAGGCAGATTATTTAGGGATGCAATAAAATCATCCTTATGAGGACCTGACAAACAGCTTCCGCTTTCCAGCTCTGCGTGTTGGTGGGACTCTAAATGCTCCCGGAGCCAGCCCCGCAGAACATCCACCGGAGCAAAGGGATCCTGAACCGTAGAAACAGTCTGATACTGCAAGGTCAGAGTTTCCCGATCCCCGGAAAATTCCTTATGGTAGGCTCCCGCCGCCTCTTCTAAGGCACGCAGGTACCTTGCCCGATAGGAAATCAGCAAAGCGCCGTATTGAATCAGCCTGTCATTATATTCCGGCAGAATCTGAAGCATTCCGGGATGGTCATACCGATCCCGCAGGACAGCGGCCTTTTGATCCAAGATCCGCTGATATTCCCCAAGGGCGGCAGAATAGTTAGGCCGTAACTGACAGATCATAGAGTCTAAGAGCTTTCGTCTGGGAGCAGAGCCCTTTTTCAGGATCAGGAGATCCTCCGGACAAAAGAGAACTGTCGTTAAAACTCCTGCGATCCCTGCGGCGGTCTTTTGCTTGACTCCATTGAGCCAGAGCTGTCTGGGACGTCTGCCGGAAAAAAGAACGGCTTTCAGGATCTGTTCCCGTTCGTGGGAATAAAGCTGTGCTTCCAGCTCTGCAAAATCTGCTCCGAAGGAAATCAGCTCCTGTTCCTTACGGGTACGAAAGGCATGTCCCGTGGAAAGATAGGATATCCCCTCTAATAGATTTGTCTTTCCGTTGGCATTACTGCCAACGATCAAATTCACACCGGGGACAAAGTTTGCCTCTGTAAAAGCATAGTTACGAAATCCCCGGAGCGTGAGTTTATTCAGCTCCATCGCATACCAGATAGGTCACACCTTCAAAGGTGACCCGATCTCCGGAACGGAGTTTTTTGCCACGCATGGTGCAAACCTCACCATTGACACGGACATAGCCGTCCTGAATGAGGTTCTTTGCCATACCGCCGGACTCTACGGCATTGGCTAACTTTAAAAAGCTCTCCAGCTTAATAAATTCTGTGGTAATGGAAACATTCATAGAAAAACCTCTATCTCTATATTAGTGGAGACGAACAGGCAGTACCATATAGGAGAAATCGTACTTGTCGTCAGCAGGGGTAAAGACAATGGGACTCAGACCGTTCTTCATCTCTAAGGTGACTTCCTCAGAGGGAATAACTCTCAGAGCATCCAAAAGATAACGGTAGTTGAAGCCGATCTCTAACTCATTGCCGTTACCTGCCATGGAGCAGGTATCATGGGCAGTACCGATGGTATTGGTAGTGCGGAAATCCGCTACTTGATCGCCGAAGGTGCAACGGACGGGGCTCTTGACCTTTTCAGAAACGATCAAACTGACACGCTCGATGGATGCCATAAGCTCGGATACCCGTGCAACCAATTTAATTTGGTTGTCTACAGGAACTACACGGCGCCAATCAATAAATTCTCCCTCTAAAATACGGCAAACAAGAGTGACATCCCCGATCTCAAAGAGGATATGCTTGCTACCCAGGGTGAATTTAACGGGTTCTTCCGTATCGGTGAGGATCTTTTCCACTTCTCTCAGACCTGCAGCGGGCACAACGAATTTCATTTCCCGATCGATAGGATCCTCACTGTGCCAGGTTCTTCTGGCAAGACGGGAATTATCTACCGCAACCATGGAAATGCTCTCATTATTAACCTCGATCAAGCAACCGGTATGGATGGGTCTGCTCTGATTTTCGGAAACGGAGAAAATGGTTCCGCTGATCATATCTCGTAAGATGGACTGAGGCATGGTAATACCACGGTTGGATTCAACGTCCGGCAGATCCGGATAATCCTCTGCATCCACTGCGGCGATTTTAAAGGAGGATGCACCGCCACGGATAGAAACCTGAAGTCTCTCATCTACGGAGATGGTGACTTCTTCATCGGGGAGCTTACGGATAATGTCTAAGAACAGACGGGCAGGCATAACACACAGACCGGGTTCAGAAACTGCGGCATCTACTCGTACAGTGATACCGGTCTCTAAGTTAAAGCCGGTGAGCTGTACACCTGCGCCTACACGCAGTAAGATACCCTCTAAGCAGGAAATAGAGCTTCTTTGCGCAACGGTACGGGCTGCGGTAGAGATTGCAGAAACCAATAATGCTTTTTCACAGGTAAACTTCATGGTTGACCCCTTTCGATCTTCCTATAAGAGAGAAAGGAAGAATATATATATATGTTAGTGTTGTTGGTTTATGAAGAATTGTGCATAAGTGGAAATTTCCTTGTAATTCCAAGGAAAAACCGTACACACCAAATTGTGCATAACTAAAACGGTTATGCACATTCATGCAGAGTCGTTCTGCATGAAAAATTTGTTTACAGGTTGTGCACAGGAAGTTATGCACAATGCACAGGCCTTGTGCATAACTCAAATAGACCATAACAGGTCAAAAATAACGGATCATACTCGGGAATTGATGTTGGATTGGATATCTCGCAAATTGTCCTGTAATCCGTTATTGGGATTTTTCAGCTTATCTTCGATAGCCTTGATGGCGTGGAGGACAGTGGTATGATTTTTGCCGAATTCCGTTGCAATATCCGTCGTGGGCAGAGGTGTCATGGTTCGGATCAAATACATAGCAAGCTGGCGAGCCTCGATGATACCCTTGGTCTTTTGGGTGCCTCGGATGACCTTATCCTCGATAGAATAGAACTGGCATACCTCGGAGATGATCAGCTCCGCAGTGGGGATACCGCTGTTCTTTTGTTTAAAGAGGTCTTTGACCACATTTTCGATGTGTTTTTTGTCCAAGGGGAATTTGTCTAAGTCGTGATAAGCCTTGATCTTGTTGATGGTGCCCTCGATCTGTCGGACATTGTCCGTCAGATTCTCTGCTAAGTAAATACACACATCATCGGGAAGCTCCAAAGCAAGGGATTGAGACTTGTTCTTGGTAATGGCCACTCTGGTCTCAAAGTTTGGGGGCTGGACGTCTACGATCAGACCCCACTCGAAACGGGTACGGAGACGTTCTTCTAACTTGGACAGTTCACTGGGTGGACGGTCGGAGGTCAGGACGATCTGGCGGCCGTTTTCGTGGAGAGTATTGAAGGTATGGAAAAATTCGATCTGGGTACCTTCTTTACCGGTGATAAACTGGATATCGTCAATGAGGAGCAGATCCGCATTACGGTATTTTTCGCGGAATTCGTAGTTTTTACCGCTACGAACCGCATCGATAAACTCGTTGGTGAACTGGTCAGCGTGGGTGTAGACGATATTGATATCCGGGTGCTTCTGCTGCAGGCGGTTTGCAATAGCGTAGAGCAGGTGGGTCTTACCCAAGCCGGATTGTCCATAGAGGAAAAGAGGATTATAGGCACGTGTCCGTTCCTCTGCAACAGCCAGGGCGGCGGAATATGCATGCTCATTAGAGGGGCCTACGACGAAACTGTCAAAGGTATACTGAGAATTGAAATCTACGAAAGTTCTCTTTCGTTTTTCCCCGGTATATTTTGGCAGTTCATCTTCGTCATAGACGACGACTTCTACATCGGATTGGAATTCTTCGCGCATGGCCTCCCGGATCTTATCGCTGAAACGCTCTAAGATCATCTCCTTACGGTAGGTGGAGGGAGAATACAGAACCAGCTTGCGGTCGGAGATCTCTAAAACATCTGTATCGTCCAACATGAAAATAGCCACGGTTGTGGGATAGTGGGATTCCAGATAGGACAGTACGCGGGACCAAATATAGGCTTTGGAATACATAAAGCAGCTCCTTTCTATTGGATCTGTGTATTGGAAAAGAGGAGATCCGAATGGGATTCCTAACAAAATTAAAAATTTTATAAAAATGTAATATAAAATGGCATATTTTTACACACACCTATTCCACATTATTCTATCATAAAAATAGGAAAATTGCAAGATACATTATAATAATATATATACAATTATGACCCCTTGTTAGGAAGGTTAAACGTCCTGTGAAATGGTGAGAGGTAAGGAACCGAGATTTTTGGGTTCGTTAGACACATTACACAAAAAATACGGGGATAATTTTCTCTTTGTGCCATTGAAATTTACAAATTTTCTATACAAAATGATAAAGAAATATGATATAATGAAATTGGAGTAAGAAAATTATAAGGAATTGAGGTTGAAGAGGATTGAATTTATTATTTTTCTTAACACCAAAGGCAATCTGTAAATATCTCTACGACGATTATACCCTTCGGCAGGCTCTGGAGCGTATGGAGAGCTCCGGCTATTCTGCTCTACCTATTCTGACCCGTAGCGGACAATATCGTGGCACCCTAACAGAGGGAGATCTTCTCTGGGCAGTGAAAAATCTCTGTAGAGACGGCCTTCATTCGGCAGAAGAACATAACATCATGGAGATTGGCCATCGCCGGGATAATCAGCCTGTTCCGGTTACAGCGGATATGAAGAGTCTCTTGGAAAAGGCTTCCGATCAGAACTTTGTTCCTGTAGTGGATGACAAGGACGATTTTATCGGCATCGTCACCAGAAGAGCCATTATGCGCTATTGGTTAAATAACCTAAGTCAGGATGATAAAACATGAAACTTTCCTGCATTGCCGGGAGAGAAGCTAAGCTCCTGCCTATTTTACGGCAGGAGCTTGCTATGTCTTCCACCCTTGTAAAAAGACTGAAATACAATCATGCTTTTCTGGTAAACGGACAAGCTGTGCGTACAAACCATATAGTAAAGATCGGAGATTTGGTAGAGGTCATATTGGACGAGCCTTTACCGGAGTATCCTCCTCAGGAGGGGGAACTGTCGATTCTGTTTGAAGATGAGTTTCTCATTGCCATCGATAAGCCACCGGGGATGATGATGCACCCTTCTTCTGCACGGAACGAAGGGACTCTTGCGAACTATCTCTTGCACTACTACAATACTACAGCTCAGCCCTGTGCCGTTCATCCTGTGAGCCGTTTGGATCGAGATACTTTCGGAGTGGTACTGTTGGCGAAAAATTCCCATGCCCATGCCAAAATGCATGAACAGCTTTTAGCAGGGGGACTCGGCAAAAAATATCATGCCCTTGTATTCGGTGTTCCCACTGAGGAAGAAGGACTCATAGATGCTCCCATTGCAAGATTACGGCCGGACAGTATGCTCCGCTGTGTCAGAGAGGACGGAAAACAGGCCAAGAGCCGATATCGTGTACTGGAACAGAAAAAGGGATGCAGTATTTTAGAACTACAGCCTCTCACAGGCAGGACTCATCAGTTGCGGGTACACTGCGCCCATATGGGCTTTCCTATCATCGGAGATCCTCAGTACGGTTCCGATCCTTATGGACTCCCTTACCAGCAGTTGTGTGCAGTTTCCTTAGGTTTTACCCATCCCATAACAGGAAAATTTACGGAAATTTTGTCAAAGCAAAAGGTTAGTCTTGATTTTTTGGGAATAGATGGAGTATAATATCAGATGGATTAACCCAAAGTTATTTTGGACAGCAAATTGTTATCAAATTTGGAGGTAAATTATCATGTTTGAACGCTTGATCAACCAACTGAAGCAGACCCCCCGTAAGATCGTTTTCACCGAAGGTCACGACGCTCGTATTCTGGAAGCTGCTGCTCGTCTGAATGAAGAAAAGTTCCTGACCCCCATCCTCATCGGTGAGGTAAGTGTTGTTACCGAGAATGCCGCAAAGGGCGGATTCAATATCGAAGGCGTAGAGATCATTGATCCCGCTACTTACGAAGGCATGGACGAGATGGTAGAGACCATGGTCGCTCTTCGTAAGGGCAAGATGAGTGCAGAGGATTGCCGTGTCGCTCTGTCCAAGGGCAACTATTTCGGCACCATGTTGGTTAAGATGGGTAAGGCTGACGCTCTTCTGGGCGGCGCTACCTATTCCACTGCCGACACTGTCCGTCCTGCTCTCCAGCTTGTTAAGACCAAGCCCGGCTCCAGCCTGGTTTCTTCTTGCTTCATCATGGTTCGCGGCGAAGAGATGCTGTGCATGG
>JAZREB010000226.1:0-10235 GCA_045660585.1 Faecousia sp.
CGACTACAGGAGCACCGGCAGAGTCGGCGGATTGTACGACTACAACGGGGGGCGTGTTATCGGTGGCCAGCTTGCCACCCAGGGCGCCCATGATCAGGCTCTTGATGTCGATGCCCATGCCGGCGCTGATACCTTCGGTGACTTGTGTGGTACCGTTTACGATATCGGACAGGAGCTTGGCGCAGTTGCCTTCGCCGTACATGGTGATCTTATCTACCTTGCTCAGGGGCTCTGCAACGTTCTTGGCGATTTCGGGGAGGGCTGCCATGATCATTTCGATCACAGCGGCTTCGCCGTACTTCTTCATAGCTTCGGCCTTCTTGTCGATACCTTCGGCTTCAGCGAGGGCTTTCAGGCGGATGGCTTCTGCTTCGGCTTCACCCACAGCGCGGATGCCTTCGGCCTCTCGTTGCCGTTCGATCATCTTAGCTTCCGCTTCCTTGGTACGACGGAAGAGTTCTGCTTCTGCGGCCTGCTGTGCGGCGTAACGCTCTGCATCTGCCTTTGCACGGATCTCTGCATCTAAGGTCTGCTTGGTAACTTCAACTTCCTTGGACTTTAGCTCTGCGGTACGATCTGCACGGGCAATGTCTGCATTGGCAGAGGCGATCTCGATGGTCTTTCTCTGTTCCTGTTCCTGAATAGAGTAGGCGGCATCGGCTTCTGCCTTCTTGGCATCGGACTGCTGTTTCAGCTCTGCCTGGCGGATAGCCAGAGCATTCTGCTTTTCGGCAATCTCCATTTCGGACTGTACCTTGGCTTCGTTGGCATCCTTGGCGGCCTGTGCCTGGGCAATGGCGATATCACGGTCTGCCTGTGCCTTGGCAACGGCGGCACCCTTCTTGATCTGGGAAATGTTGTCGATACCTAAGTCCTCGATCACATTGTTTTGATCGGAGAAGGACTGCACGTTGAAAGAGATCATCTCCAGACCCATCTTCTGCAGGTCGGGGATTGCATTTTCCTGCACTCGATCGCCGAAGGCCTTTCGGTCGGTAACCATCTCTTCCAGACGCATCTGACCAACGATCTCACGCATGTTACCTTCCAGAGTGTCCTGCACACGGCGGATGATCATGCTCTCTTGTTCGTTCAGAAAGAACTTGGATGCAAGTGCCATCATTTCGGGGCTCTGTCCGATGCGGATCTTAACGGTAGCATCGACTTTGACATTGATATATTCTGCATTGGGAACGTAATCGGTGGTCTTTACGTCAACGGAGAACATTTTCAGGGACAGCTTGTCCAGTCGCTCCAGGAAGGGGATGCGGATGCCCGCCTTGCCGATTAGGATCCGGGGCTTGCGGAAACCGGAGATCATGTAAGCTGTATCGGGCGGTGCTTTGACATAGCCGATACCGAGAATGACCAGAACCAAAACAAGAACAATACCAACACCGTAGATAATTTCCATTTGAAATTCTCCTTTCTGAAATTTATGTGGTTTCTTGCCTGTGTCTATAGTATACCTTTAGAGCAAGAGAAAATCAATCCCCTATAGGTGCAAAATAGACGGTGCTATTTTGCGATCTGTGGGATTTTTTAGTTTTTTGGGGTAAAATATACTCGGATGGATGGGAACAGAAGGTGCAGCTTAGTGTAAAATAATTGTAGGAGAAATAAAAAAAGATACAAGGTAGGGACTTTACAGCTTTGGTGCTTGTGTGATATAGTTTACGGAAAGGCAGGTGGTACTGTTGGACAAGAGAAAGGGAAACTGTTTTAGGATATTTTCCCTCGGCATTGTGATAGTGTTGGTGGTACTCGTCGGCATCGGTGCCGGTATCGTCCGTTACGGTCGTGTAGATGAAAAGCGACCCTGTGACGTGGCCATCGTATTGGGAGCAGGGACGTTTAACGGAGAGATCTCTGCGGTATATCGGGAACGGATCAACCATGGTATTTGGCTGTGGGAGAACGGATATGCAGACTTTCTGATTTTTACCGGTGGTTATGGGGAAGGGAGTAATATGGCTGACTCTGCCGCCGCAAGAGCCTATGCTATGTCCCAAGGTATGCCGGAGGAATATATTTATATAGAAGAAGTTTCTACCATTACAGAGGAAAACTTTTCCGAGGCTAAGAAGCTCATGGATCTCCATGGTTGGCAATCGGCTCTGATTGTCAGTGACCCTCTCCATATGAAACGGGCCATGCTTATGGCAGGGGATTATGGGGTGATGGGATATTCTTCTCCAACGCCCACTACCATGTATCGGAGCACGAAAACAAAGCTCCCGTTTCTCATTCGGGAGGAGTTTTTCTATATTGGATATTCTGTCATCAGACTGTTTCGGTAGCTATATTAAAACAGCCCCTGCAGGAAATCGGAATGTTTCCTGCAGGGGCAAAATTTATATTGCAGAGTTTAAATATTCTTGGATCTGCTCTAATACCTGTGAAGAGTAGAAGAATCCCTCATGGTTTATACCCTCCAGAATAAGGATCTCCTTGAGATCGGGGAAGTGCCGGCTCAGCTCTATGGCGTGGGCATAGGGGATCACCTCGTCATCACGGGAGGCAAGAAGGATGGTGGGAACGGTGACCTCCTGTGCATAGGTGACAGAATCGAATTTGAACCGTGCCAGTAGCGTTAGGGGACCGTGGAAGATATTGCAGGCATCGTTATACAAACTCAGGCCCTTGTCATAAGGTGCCAGTAGGATCAGCCCGTCTATGGTTCGTTGAGAGGCAACGTAGGTTGCCACTCCCGTACCGATACTATAGCCTAACAGGATCACCTTCCCGTTGGTATCCTCGATGGTTTTGGAATAATCGAAGACAGCCAAACCTGCGGAGAAAAGGGTCTTTTCCCCGGGTTTTCCGTCGCTGAGTCCGTAGCCTGGATAGTCGACAAAGAGAACGTCATAGCCCCGGAACCAGCGGAAGGTATCTGTGTTTTCAAACATCCGAAACCAGGCAGAGGAATTTTGACTGTTCCCACCATACAGGATCACCAAGGGAGCAGAACCGGTTTGGGGATCCCGATGGAGCCAGCCGTGGAGATAGCCCTTTTGGTGGGGGATGGAGATTTCTTGGAAATTTTCTGTCTCCCGGAGTGCTTCGTAGGCTTGGGCATCGTGATAGGGATAAAAGAACAATGCAGGCTGTATAAAGTAGATCACCCCAACCATGAGGAGAAGGATCACCCCAAGGATGGACAGCCTGGAGAGGAGGATCTTTTTCTTATTTTTACCCGTCATATAGCACCTGCTTTCGGCTATGGTAAGTGGAAGAGGGGAAAGATTTTACACCCTTTTTATGGGGAAACAAGGCTTCTTTACCAAGTATATCATACAATTCTACAACTGTCAACATTTGAGAGGGAGGGAAATGTCTACAAAGAGTTTATGAAAAGTCTTTACATTTCGCGAAAATTGTCGTATAATGTAAAAAACTGTAATCAAAGAGCAAGGATCGGAACTCGCATTTAGGATAGAGATCGGTATATGACAGAAAAGGGGCAGATGCAATGGAACAGAAAACAGAAGGTAAGAAAAAGAGACAACCCACTTCAAAATTACGCAAAGCCTATATTGCACGGTTAGTTGGCAGATGTATCGTCCTTGTCCTGGCTGTGCTACTGTACATTCTGAAACCGGATCACTTGAATGTTCTCCATGGGATGAATTTCTTCAGAGAATTTTCTCCCCTGCATATCCTGTGGGGGATCTGGATCGTGGATATGGTATGCCAGCTCGTCCCCATGAAAAAGCATATTCCCCTTGGGAGCCAAAAGCTGTTTAAAGAACACTATCGCCCCTCCGGGGAGAAAATCAATTATGAAAAGCTGAAGAATCATGTGATCACCACCACGAAATCAGCGTACAAGGTATTTGTCATTTGGTTCGTTGCCATTCTGATTATTGGTCTGGTGTATTATTTTGGGATCCTGAAAACAGAGCACCTTTTCCTGATAAGCGTAGCATTTTATGTATGTGACCTGATCTGTGTGCTGATCTGGTGTCCCTTCCGCCTGCTTATGAAGAACCGCTGCTGTACCACCTGCCGTATTTTCAACTGGGATCATATGATGATGTTTACCCCTATGCTGTTTGTAAACAGCTTTTATTCGGTGTCCCTCATGTTATTGGCATTTATTGTTTGGGTGCTTTGGGAAGGGAGTGTTATGCTGTACCCGGAGCGTTTCTGGGAACGTTCCAATACGGCTCTGCGGTGCTCTGAGTGTACCGATAAGCTCTGTACCCAATATTGTAGAAAGTTACGGAAATAATACATTGTTTATCTTATTGACGAATAGGAGAAAAACACAATGAAAAGAAAATACATTCTGTACAACCCTCTTTCCGGAAACGGAGAGGCAAAAAAGGCAATTGAATCTCTAAAGCAAGCATACGCAAATGCATCCCTCATCGACATTCAGGAGCTCACGGACTACAGCGCTTTCTTTGCACAGATAGAAGAGGATGGGGATATCATTATTTGCGGCGGAGACGGAACGCTGAACTGCTTTACCAATGACACCCGTGACCTAAGGATAGAGCATGACATCTATTATTATCCCACCGGCACCGGCAATGATTTTGCCAAAGATTTGGGATACGAAAAGTATGCCGAGCCCTTTCAAATCAACCGCTATTTGCAGGATCTTCCTTGTGTAACGGTAAAGGGCAAGAATCGTCTGTTCCTGAATAATGTCGGCTTTGGCATTGACGGATATTGCACCGAGGTAGGGGACAAGCTACGGAAGGAAAATGAGAAGGTAGAAAATCCCAAGCCCATTAACTATACCGCCATCGCCATTAAGGGTTTGCTCTTTAAATTCAAACCCCGTAATGCCGTGATTACGGTAGATGGTAAGGAATATACATACAAAAAGGTGTGGCTCACCCCCTGCATGAAGGGTCGGTTCTACGGTGGCGGTATGATGGCCGCACCGAATCAGGATCGCCTGGACGGAGAGCACAAGGTATCTGTAATGCTCTTCCACAGCGTAGGCAAATTGGGCGCCCTTATGATTTTCCCGTCTATTTTTAAGGGAGAACACATCAAGCACAAAAAGAAGGTCGCCCTGTTGGAGGGTCACGAAATTACCGTTACCTTCGACCGTCCCACCCCTCTACAGATTGACGGCGAAACTGTTCTGGACGTAACGACTTACTCCGTTTTATCTCCCAAGGGCGCCAAGAAAGCGACCCTCGCAGAGGAGAAAGAGAGCCTTTGCGTATAAGCTCTGATCTCTGAACATCAGGGACTTTCCGCAAATTGCTACTGCAAGTTAATTTTCCCTTAGTGGAACTATAAAAAACACTCCGATGAATCATCGGAGTGTTTTTTGTAATGGAGAACGAGGTTGCAATAACAGGAGAGGGGGGCTTAGGCTATTCGGTAAGGAGTCCGCGATTTGTATGGATCCATCCGCAGTCATCACGGATGAAACCCGAGAGATCGGATATGTAATCTATGTCGGGATCCTCATAGACAATGTATGCGATCTCCTGATTTTGGTCGGAATATCCAATCATTATGATATATTTGGGATAGTCGAGATATGTGTCGTAGGCTTCCGGAGACAGGAGACGGAATGTGTAACCGTCTACGTCGGCGGTGGGCTCACAGATTTCGCCACGGTCAATGATCGCATCGGTTTGGAACGTATAAGCAGATTCCAGTCCATCTCTTTGCAGTGTGTATTCTTCCGGGGTATAACTGAAAATGTAACAGGTTGAATCCCAGGCGAAGATATAAGACTCTTGAAGAATCCGGTAGTATTCCAGATTCACGAAATCACCACACTCAGACAAATCCGGCAGAAGAGCATGTTCATTCGTATCGGCGGTATAAAGGCTCCTGCTTTGGACTCCGGCATAGTGTTCGACCAGAAGGGTATGGGCGAATACGGACAGGATAAGCCCCACCACGCTGTAAACTGCTATGGTTATAATACAGCCTACATATAAGACTTTCCCTTTCCGATTAAATATAAAGAAGTAAGCCAGGAGGCACAGGGTAAGGGGAGTGTAAATATAGAATAAGATGTTACCTGCAACATTCAGTACAGTATCATGGAAGAGATAGTAAAATCCAATACACAAGAATAGTGTAGGGTAGAAAGCAAAAGGAATGAATAGGCACGCTTTGCCGAATTTTTTCCAGAAATGAGGGGCATTGTCCTCAGAGGGGACAGATTTGTTTTCAACCGGAGTGGATAATATGGCAGCTAAATCAGAGATGGTATAGATGGGCTCATCTTCTATGCTTATTAGGGTGTTGAGCAGATCGGTCTCCTCTGCAATAATGCGCTCCTTTTGCTCTTGTAATTTACGAACAATGGGGAGGATGTTTTGCGGATTTGCGATCATTTCTTTGATGTCCGGGATGGGAAAGCCGAACTTTCGCAGAACTGCAATATCCTTGAGTGCAGAAACGTCTCCATCGGAAAAATCAAATGTTTTCCGCCCTAAATAGTTTTCCGTATAATGAGGAGCAATGAGTCCTTCAAAGATATAAAACCGAACTGCTCTGTCTGATAGCCCGGTGAGTTTGCAAACGGTCTTAATTTTCATGTAGAGATCCCTCCTTTTTCAGAGATTATACACTTTTACCTAAGGTAGAAATCAAGTATTTCAGAGAAAATACAGAAAATTTCTTCCTGTTTTTCTTCGCTTTGACGGAAAGGCCGATGCTTACACACAACAGCTATGTTCTAACTGGGCTTCCAGCTTTTTGTAAAATTCGATATAATAGTCCAAGCGGCGGAGCCACAGAGAGGTAGCGGTTTGGGTTCCTAAGGGCATGGTTTTGGCTCTGTTCAGCTTTTCTATTGTGGCTGTGACCTTTTCTTTTTTGGATTCTAAAGACATTTCGCTGAATTTGTTGTATTCCAATGTTTCGTAGATCCGATAGACATCGAAACGGTCGATATTATCCGCATCACCCACGGTTTCGGAGAAGGGGGTTCTCTCCCACACAAAGTCGGCCTCGTCATCTACATGGATAGCAATGCCATAGCAGATGTCATTTACAGCCTCCTTGGGAATACCGAGACTCTCTAAAAAGGGTCTTGCAATGGCGGCACTCCGTCGGCCGTGATTTTGCCAATCCTCACGGGTAGCCATTTCCTCGCAGTAGGCAATGTCATGGAGCAAGCCCCCTATGATCCCATAGGTTACGTCGAAGCCTTCTGCCACCGCAATGTCTTTGGCAATATTTGCCACACGATAGGAATGCTCCAAGCGGTAGGCACTCTGGGAGGGATTGGCTTGCAAATAGGCACTTGCGGAAAAGGTTTCTTTTAAAAAACGTTCTGTTTCGGTGATCCATTCTCTGTTCATGGTCTGTTCTCCTAAGGTTGAGATGTCTTTCGTTCGTCGGTTACAAAATGCTTGACTGTGGTGGTTGGGTTTTGCAGTTCCGTTTGAAAGAATGTGGGGTATAGTTTGCACTCGTTTCGGAGAGGAATCCATTTGAGAAATTCTTTGCAGTGATCTTCCGTAAAGCTACAGCTAACGGGTGCAAAGTCATTCGGCACCTTCATATAGAAGAAAAAGGAGATCTCGTAGATCAGTTTGCCGAAATTTACAGAGGAATCTCCGTAGAAGTAGTTCTCGTGGATGAATCCGAGACGGTCTATTTCCATCTTAACGCCGGTTTCCTCCCATACTTCTCGGACGATGGCCTCTTCTGCTGTCTCGCCGAACTTGATCCTGCCACCAACAGAGTATAGATAGTCTGCACTCTCGTTGCCCACCATCAGGAGTTTGCCGTCTTTCATAATGATGGCTCCCACACGGATATTTAAAACACCATCCTCACAGGGGACACACATATCTTGATTCATTATAGCACCTCACTTCAGAACGTAGTTATTACCACTGCACTTCTTAAAAGGATTATACCACAAGGAAAGCGGGATTGCAATCCGTGTCTGAAGTAGGACGGCAGTTTCGCTGAGCGTTGCATTCGTTAAACGACCGATTTGATGTTATTCATCATTTACACAATAATACAACATGGTTCTTTCAGAAGGTTCCTGCACCGGCAAGCTGAGGGCAGCTTGCCCTACAGCAGGTGTGGTGGATGGAAAGGAAGCCGGTAGCAGAACGGAAATGCGAACAGCCGAGGAATAACAAAAGGAGCAGACATTAAACCTGCTCCAAAAGTTCTTGACTTGTACCGAAACCCCAAAAGGGTAAAGAAATCGAGTGTTCATAACGGACTTGTAAAAGGCATCATTTCTGATCTGTTCGTCCAAGAAGATAATCCGTACTGGTTTGATAAAAATCAGCAAGTTTGATCAATACGATAGTAGGAATATCGTTTTCGCCGGTTTCGTACTTCGAATATCCGGTTTGAGACATTCCTAGCATTTGTGCAACCTGTTTTTGCGTCAGATCCCGATCTTCACGGAGATCCCGAATGCGTTGATACATAAAACCACCTCGAAAATATTATACACTAACCTGAAATAGATTATTGACTTTTAACCTGAAACAGGTTATACTGTGTATGAGGTGATATTGAATGAGTGAAACAACTTGCAGCTCTTGTATGTATTTTAAACAACACTATGCACTTGATGAGCGAACAATATTTCGGGTCTACTGTGGCCACTGTACTTGTCAGAGAGTAAAACCCAAACGGCCGGATACGAAAATTTGCAAGAACTATATACAGAAAAAGCCTGATGAAAATGCATTTGTATCGAAGGAGTATCTGAGCAAAAAACTCATGGATTATATGTTAAGCTTGGAACTGCTTCCTACTATAAAAGACGAAATGATGCAGCCGGAAAAGCAGGAACATCCATAAGTAATGTAAATGCTTATAGCGTACTAGAAAAGAGTAGCCACAACGGAAGTCCGTTATGACTACTCAAACTGGTGCCGGTGGCCGGACTCGGCTGAAGGTAGGGGTGGAACCACGGCAAACTGCCCCCCGGCAGTTTGCTTTGAGTAGGGCACAGGACTTTGGCACCTACTGTTGCAGGGGTAGCCGATTTGATATTCGAGTCCGGAACGTTACGAAAAAATCCCGACATTCCGTAAGGAGTATCGGGATTTTTTGTGCCGGTGGCCGGACTCGAACCGGCACGGTATCGCTACCGGTGGATTTTGAGTCCACTACGTCTACCAATTCCATCACACCGGCATGTGTTAGGAACAGGTTATATTATAGCCGATGATTTGGAAAAAAGCAAGTGTTTTTTCGTGGTTTTAGAAAAATTATTCCTGTATTTCGGCAACGGTACAATCGACTGTTCTGTGCATTAGGATACACGACGGAGGATATCTTTCCGCAGGCGTACCATGATCCGTTTTTCCAATCGGGATATATAGGATTGAGAGATACCCATGAGGTCTGCTACTTCTTTCTGGGTTTTCTCGTTCCTGCCGTCTAAACCGAAGCGGAGATTGATAATGTATCTGTCCCGTTCCGGCAGACGGGAAAGGGCTTCTCGCAGGAGTTTCCGTTCCACATCCTGCTCTAAGGGGCGCATGACAAGATCCTCGTCGGTGCCCAGAATATCCGATAGCAGCAGTTCGTTGCCGTCCCAATCGGTGTTGATGGGTTCATCTAAAGAGATCTCCGCTTTTTGGGAGGAAATTTTGCGGATATGCATGAGGATCTCGTTTTCGATACAACGGGAGCAATAGGTTGCTAACTTAATATTTCGATCCGGATTAAAGGTGCTGATCCCTTTGATGAGACCGATGGTGCCGATAGAGATCAGATCTTCGATATTCACTCCGGTATTGTCAAATCGTCGGGCAATATAGACGACTAAGCGGAGATTGCGTTCAATGAGCTTCTGCTTGGCTTCGGGACTACCGTCTCGGAGAAGGGCTTGCTCCTCTTCGGCACTTAAGGGGGTGGGGAGAATATCACTGCCACCGATGTACATGATCTTGGTTGGGTTTAGAAGCTGGAGTAAAAATTTAAGCATAACTATGACCTCCCGTCAGGGCCTCGTATGCCCCACCGTCTGAGACGGGAGTGGGGGATAGAGCTACGAGCCCGGTTCGGGTTTCCTTTCCGATAGAAATTTTCAGGGGAATAGCAAGGAGGATCCCTCTGTGGGTACCGATTGCCTGATATGGGATCAATCTGGGAGAGTATGGTCTGAGGGACGGCAGTAGAGTCGTGGGGTCTTTTAGACTTTCGGCTGTGACAAGGGGAGGGAGCATAGGCGTGAGAGCTTTCCAGTATACGGTTAAGACTTCGCCGCCGCTTAAGGGATCTGTGAGGGTGTTACCGCTGTCACGGAGGGCTGT
>JAZREB010000227.1:0-3909 GCA_045660585.1 Faecousia sp.
CACCTTCCATGAGTTCGAAGTCATAGAGTTCCTTCAGTTCTGCCTTCTTCTCGCCGATGGGCTCGATCAGAACCTTGTCATGGTCGTCAGCCAGCATGAGAATATGAGGCAGTTCGATAGGAGCATCACGACGGACACGCATACGGGGAGGAATACGCTCTACAACAGTACGCTCCGTTGCACGGATAGCAGAGGTGGAACCCGTGGAATAATCATAGGCATCCAGGTCCACCATGCCTACCAGACCCTTACGAACAGTACCGTTTTCCAGAGTACGCTCGATATAGACAAGGGCATTTTCGTAAGTGGCGAAAATATCTTCCTTCAGGTAACGAGCCATAGTCTCGTTAATGAGAGCTGTATGCTCTGCTTCCTTCTCAGTGCCAAGTTCAGCCTCGGGAAGAATGAGGTTAATGGTGGAGGGAGCTCCCTCCGCATTCTTTCTGACACGTTCCCAATAAGCAGGATCGGATGTAAACTGGTCGCAGGCAATAACTGCCCACTTTTCCATAGACTCTACCCGGGGAAAGAGAATATCAGCAGGTAAAAAAGCATTCATAATCAATCAAACCTTTCATTTATCATTTCAGTTTCCGGCACTGCATAAATACAGTCCAAAACTATTATACTATATTTTTCTCTCTTTGCATAGTGTTTTAGGAATGTCGTTTTTTACAAATTTCATCAAAATTTTTGCGTATACTGCCCAAATATTTAGGTCATACTATGGTCAGATTAGATTGGGAGGTGTAATTATGGACACAATTGCTTTGATCCTGAGTATTGTCGGTTCTCTGAACTGGGGTCTTGTAGGGCTGTTTCGCTTTGACCTGGTTGCTTGGCTCCTGGGTGGTCAGACCTCTATCCTGTCTCGTATCGTCTATGCTCTGGTTGGCTTGGCAGGGATCTGGTGTATCTCTCTCCTGTTCCGCAGAAACGCTCTGGCAGATCGAGAAGAATATTAAAAAACAGCACCTCTTGTCCCAAGGCAAGCCTTAGACAAGAGGTGCATTTTTTAAGAAACAAGTCTACCAAGCCAAGCACTGTATGCCGACGAGTTAATCATAAGCGGATAATTCAAAATAATACAATCGTCAACACCTTGTGCCCGGGCGAATTCTTGAAGATCCAGAGAAGGTTTTCCGTTTCGATTAAATTCTCTGGGATCAATGCATATAATTTTACTGTAATGCTCTGGGGGCCAGGTTGCAAAAGCATTTCCGTAGGATTCTTTAATCAATAAACAGACCCGTTCCTCTTGCTGTTCCGTTTCCAGAATCGTAATAGGATGATCTCCCCCCAGAAAACTGATATACTTATTGGAGTAATTCTCCGGCAAAGAGTAAATCATATCGATTTCACTTCCGTAGGAAAGATTTGCAGAATCATAATAATGAACCGTAACCTCTCTTTCCGGAACATAGTAGGTTAAAGAATCGGGATCTTCACGTAAAACTTCCCGTTGGGGATATCCCGATAAGAAGCTGTACATCGTTCCAAGGAAGGTTTCATAGGTAACCGTTTCAAACAGTACCAAAGACTTTGCCGTTAAGCCGGCTTCCTCACAGAATGCCCTATAGGCATAATAAGAGCCCAAGTGGGTCCAATGATGATCCGTGCGGAAATAGAGATAATCCTCTCGATACTCCTCTAAAATTGAGTAAGCATCTACCTTGCGAATTCTTTCATCCATGGAACTGTAAGCATAGTCGATCATATTTTTCTGGGAATCCTCTCCCTGCTGATAAGCCTCCGGCGCATAGAGTCCCGCAGAGTTGGGAACCAGCAAGCTGTAAACCTCTACTCCGTCCAGAGCCTCTGCAATTGCGGACACAGCTTCACTGTAGGTACCAATGGTATCATAATCTGCATCGGGCAATTCCATAGCACGATTTCCCAACAGTAAAATCTGTCCAAGAGCCTGTGCAGCGGGTTCCTCTTCCCCCATAATAAGACTATCGGACTCTGTGACCTCCGTCATTTCCGGCTCATCCTCGATATTTATATCATCCGAGGGGGCATCGGAATCGTTGTTATCATCCAAAGAACCATCATCCGAAGTCGACAGATCCGTATCTGTATAATGTGCGCCATGATCTGCGCCATCGTTAATAATGGGAATAAGCAACTGCACTTCTTCCGACGCAAATCCCGTAAAAGAATAAAATTGATTCAGCGTTCTATTCCACGCACCAAGGGTCTCCTCTCCCGGGAAAGCCTCTACAAGACTGCTGTGAAACCGTGGTGCGTATTCACCGTTTTTCAGGATCTGCAATCCAATCTCAGGTATTCCTCCAACTGCTACCGTCCATAGACCGACAGACAGCAGAACAAACAGTAGAAACAGAGAAAGACCGATATATAATTTTTTCAGAGCGTGATCATTCCTTTCTATTTCTAACAAATATCTGTACAATGGATTCTTAGAACCCGGCATACATTGAAGGTCTTGCGGCAGTGCCAATCAGAGATACCGTACACAGCCCAAGGAGAAGTATTATCAGGAGGAATTGTCCTACTGCAACAACCTTCTGAACAGTAACAGACCTCGCCCCGACCCAGAGACGGATCCTTTCCTTCCAAAGAGGGCCGACTACGGAGGCTATGGTGCCGAAACTTACAACAAGGATACTGTTACGCAGTACCAAGAAAGTAGGTTCCAATCCCCCTGATCTAAAGGCAAACATTTTAAAAATTGTGTCAATCAGGGAAGATACATCTTCTGCGGCGAAAATGACCCACCCAAAGTAAGCAAGAATAAATGTAAAGATCCAACCAATCAGGGTCGGTAGTTTCTTTTTTTCAAGACCCAGTAGTTTTTCTAAAGAAATCAGCACAAAGAAATACATTCCCCAAAGAACGAATGTCAACGAAATGCCATGCCAAAGTCCTGTCAAGAGCCAAACAACAAACAAATTGATGATTTGACGAGGAGCTCCCCTGCGATTTCCTCCCATGGGAATATATACGTAATCTTTAAAGAAGTCTCCCAAGGTAATATGCCAACGTCTCCAGAATTGGCCGACAGAGCTCGCTGTATATGGTCTATGGAAATTCTCAGGCAAACGGAATCCAAATACCCGACCGAGACCTACAGCCATATCACAATAACCGGAAAACTCCAAGTAAATGTAAAGCATAAACGCAAATCCGGCACACCAAGGAGCAATCCAGGAAGAATGGGTTCCTAACTGCTCATAGAGACGGAACAAAGGATCTGCCAGCAAGATCTTTTTTGCAAGACCTACCGCAAAGCGGAAACCTCCCTGAAAAATCTCCTCAGGAATGATTTCCCTCTTTTCCAGTTGAGAAGCCATTTGCGAATAACGAGTAATAGGACCCATAATCAGTTTAGGGAAAAAGGTAACAAACAGTAAAAATTGCCAGATGTTATCGCACCGTTCTTCCGGCTGTCGATAGATGTCGATCTGATATGAAATCAGAGAAAAGGTGTAAAAGGATAATCCAAGAGGGAAAGCGCCAAGGGATAACACCTTAAAAAATACTAATGTTCCGATATTTAGTCCCAGGCACAATAGGAAAGACAATAGCTTCTTATTCCCAAAGAGCTTCGGGATCCCGTAATTGCAAAGTGCCATAAGCAAGACCAAAGGAACATATCCGGGACGATCGAAGCAGTAAAAAAGGAGACTAAAAAGAAGCAGTATTCCATTCTTAAATTTCATCCCCGGAGCAAGGAAATAAATTCCTGCACACAAGGGGAAAAACAGATATAAAAAGAATAAATTGGAAAATTCCATACAGGAGCCTCAATTCTACAGAATTCCCCAATAGAATAGCAGATTTTCTCTGAAATTTCAACTGCTTTTTCTTACATAGGACACCACTGCTTTTCGTAGTAGCCATAATGCTGTTAAGCTAGGTAGCGCCATAAGGGCATTTAAAATA
>JAZREB010000228.1:0-1601 GCA_045660585.1 Faecousia sp.
AACCCCACAACATCTGCAACAGGCACCTTAACGGGAACTTGCTCTGCTTGTAGCGCAACTACCACTGTGACCCTCCCGAAACTGAATACCACCGACTACACTAAAACCACCACCAAGGCTCCCACCTGTACCGCCACCGGCACAGATAAGTACACTTGGAAAACTACTACCTACGGTACATTCTATTTCAATGTGACCACCAAGGCAAAGGGCCATACAGAGGTAGTAGACAAGGCAGTGGCACCCACCTGTACCGCTACCGGCCTGACAGAAGGTAAACACTGCTCTGTGTGTAAAGAAATTTTCACGGCACAGGAAACATTATCTGCGTTGGGACACAGCTACGACAGTGGCACCGTTACGACGGAGCCTACCTTTACAGAGAAGGGTGTACTGACCTATACCTGCGCAAATGACAAGACCCATACCTACACCGAGGAGATAGATACCCTCAGCAAGTCCCTGTTCTTCGACTTCGACAACAGTGCACAGGCACAGAAACGGTATCAGAACTATGTCTATAACTTCCAAAATTTCGACTCCGTAGAGGCATGGCGTGGCAGAACCCAGGGACTGAGAGACGGCAACCTGTCTATAGACACTGCGACAAGTTCTGCAACTGTTACCCCCAAGGTTACAGGCTTTAACTCCATTTATGCGGACTCTGTGAACTTTGATCTGAACTATGACCCCGATTATGCAGAATACTTCCAGTTGCGGTTCAAGGTTACGGGGCTCGTCGGCACCAAGCCCAAAGTGTCGGTACACTTCTACTATTCCACGGACAATTCCTATGTTATTGCAACAGCAGTGCCCGTTGATGTGAGCTATCTCAGCTCCGGGGAGTATATTGTCGTTACCGGAAAGATCCAGGATGAGATCCGCCGGTTGGAAGAAATCAATCGTGTGATCCTCCACCTTACCGGCTTTGCTGCGGAAGAGGAGCTGGATGCAGTGCTGACCTTTGACTATGGCTTTGTAGGACCCTATGAGGAACTGCCTACCAAGGATTCGATGTACTTCGATTTCGGCAATACGGAGGCAGATCGGCAGCGGTACAACAGCAGAACATACGGCTATGTGCAATTCGATAGCGAGACCGAAAAGAATTGGGTCTGTTCCTCCTCTGTGGTCAGCGGTATTACTGTAGATAACACTGCCGGCACCGCTACGCTGAAGGCAAAGGGAACCCTGGAAGAAACTACATGGCCTTCGGTCTATATGGATACCAACATGGGATCCACCGGGAACAAGAACCCCTTGCACTACGATCCATCCCGGGCGGAATACTATCAGATTCGCTTTAAGATGAAGAATTTCCGTATTGGAGATGAAATCGTCGAAAACGAAGACGGTTCCACTACGAGCCATGATGTGAACCCCTATTTGAAGCTGTCCTTCTATGCAGATGGTTCTACCTCTGCGGTAGCAGGAACAAGCGACTTTAAGGCCCATGCAGAATATATCGATTCCGATACATGGTTTGTTGCAACGGTACCTCTGAGAGATGCCTTTAAGAATGCGACAGAAATCAATCGCATGCGGATCTACTTCGGCGGTATTGAGAGTATATCCGAAGAGCTGCCCGGTGAAGTTGTTAT
>JAZREB010000229.1:0-1084 GCA_045660585.1 Faecousia sp.
ATCGCCCACTCCCATGGGTTCGTAGATCCGCACCGCATCGAAGTAGAAGGTACCGCCACGGTTCAGGATCTCATAGTCGGTGTTTAAAGCCTCGTTGACCCAAATCTTCACTGTATAAGCTCCATGAGCAAGTCCCCGAACGGAGACCACAGGGATCTGGAACAGCTCCAACTCGCCCTTATTATTCACAGAGAGGGTCTTGGTCGGACTTGTTTCCCCCTTCGCAGTCACCTCTACACGAATGGTGGCCTGTTCCGTGCCGGTACGGCTGATGATATCAAAGCCGGTACCCACAAAGTCGAAGGAAGCCTCTGTATAATTGGTGGTTGTGGCATTGGGCCGCTTAATTCCCTGACCTTCAACCACCCAGCTACTGTCGTTAGACAGGGTAGCATCATCTAAATAGGTGGAATCGTAGCCGTAAACGGGATCAGGAGCGATCTCACCGGGACCTACATAGATGTAATCGATGTCAGCTTGTCCGCAGGTAACTCCGTCTGCCGGATTCAGATACTGGAAGCCGAGGGCGAGACCTGTGATCTCGGAAATGCTCTTATAGGACGCAAAGGTGATGGGAGCGCATAGGGTGATATAGCCGCTTTCATCAGCATCCGCAGGATCAAAATAGATTTTTGTTTCCTTTTGGGAATCCAAATCAGTCTGGCCGGCTCGTGTGTAGCAGTACAGGATCACAGCGGCCTCATGGTCATTCACCTTGCCTGCAGCTGCTATCGCCTTGGTGTCCTTCAGCTTGAAGCGGATCTGGAAGTAGTCTCCCTCCTTGGGCGAATACCGCAGGCTGTTATTCTGCTTACCGTAGGTATGGCCTATATACATTGCGTACCAGCCTTTCTCATTATCAGACGTAGTGGGATACATGGGCATAATCATGGTTCCGTCTGCAATAGAAAGCTGATCTTGTGAAACGTTTTCCGGTCTGGTAGAGGTACTACCGTTCCAATTTACCACTTGGGGATCATCGTAATTGGTATCTGTATAGCCATGGGTTCCATAGCGCTCCCGATCCATCTGCATATCATCGAAGCCGAAGAACAGACTGTCGGATACGGGACGGGACTCTACC
>JAZREB010000230.1:0-3518 GCA_045660585.1 Faecousia sp.
CAACCCCTACTGCGTCAATCCCTCACCGCCTTCGGCGGAGCTCCCTTTACACAAGGGAGCCTTTGGTCTGTGCAAACTTCAAACTGAGCGATAAACTGAAATTGGCAGAACTTTTACAATATACTTGTATTTGTGTGGAGAGTGTAGTATAATAAGGGAGCCGACAGTTCGCTTGTACCATCCTGTCGTTAAACAAAACCAGGGCTGCAATTTAGATGGAGATCATTTGTGGCTTTGCGTTTGTAAAGTCGCTTTTTTTTTAGAGAGGAACTATAGATATGTCCATTATTGCGTTTATCAAAAGGGAACGGAAGGAGACCGCCCTTTTGCTCAAGAGTATCCCTGCAACGGTGGTGTCCCTGTTCGTTGTCAGCGTGATCTGCATGAATCTCCTTGCAAACAAGACCCTGGTGCAGACTCCCTGGATCGCCCTGGATGGGGGGATCCTGATCTCTTGGCTGTCTTTTATGTGCATGGATATGATCACCAAGCACTTTGGTCCCAAGGCCTCCAATCGGATCTCCGTTTTGGCAGTGGGGGTCAACCTTTTGACCTGCCTGATTTTCTTTGTGGCCAGCGCCATTCCCTCAAAGGCAGACGATTACAGTGCCTTTGATGGGATTTTCGGCGGAACCTGGTTTATTCTCCTCAGTAGTACCGTGGCATTTTTGATCTCTGCAGTGATCAACAACAGCCTCAACCTTTCTGTGGGCATGGCCTTCCGCAAGAACCCCCATGGAAAAACCGCTTATGCCGCCAGAACCTATATTTCTACCTTTATCGGTCAGTTCAGCGACAATTTTATATTTTCTGTAATGGTGTTTATGTTCTTTGCCCCGATTTACTGGGATGGATTTTCCTGGACACTGCTACAGTGCGCTATGTGTGCCCTCACGGGAGCTGTGGCGGAGCTTCTCATGGAGATCCTCTTTTCTCCCATTGGCTACCGCATTACCAAGAGATGGCGGGCAGAGAATGTGGGAGCAGACTATTTAAACTATATAGAAGGGAATCGTAAGGGATGAAGGTTTTAATCACAGGCACTTCCCAAGGCATTGGCAGAGCCATTGCTCAATTGTTTTTAGAGAAAGACCATACCGTCTTGGGTATCGACAGACAGAGCAGTACCATTGACCACCCGGCCTATACCCACTACACCTGCGACGTGCGGGATCGGGAGCATTTGCCCCGAATCGAGGATATAGAGATCCTTGTAAACAACGCAGGCACCCAGAACGAGGATGATATCGACATCAACCTGAAGGCCCTGATTTATATTACAGAGACCTACGGGATCCAACCCAAGATCCGATCCATCCTGAATATCGGCTCTGCCAGCGCCCACACCGGGGCAGAATTCCCGGAATACTGCGCAAGCAAAGCGGGGATCTTAGCCTATACCAAGAATGTTGCCCTTCGGGTAGCCCCTTTTGGTGCCACCTGCAACAGCTTAGACCCCGGCGGTGTCCTGACTCCCCTCAATGATTGCGTGATCAACGATAAGGAACTGTGGGATCAAATTATGGAGGAGACCCCCTTAAAACGCTGGGCGACTCCGGAAGAGATGGCTCAGTGGGCATACTTCCTCACGGTTACCAACGGCTTCTGCACCGGTCAGAACATCCTGGTAGATGGGGGCGAGTCCATCAATTATCATTTTGTTTGGAAAGACTAAAGGGGAGAAAAGTACGTAAATCTCTTGAATTTCTTTCGGGAATTGTGTATAATGGCTCTGTATGCGTACCGTTTATCAAAGGAGGCGGATTATGAAAATTTCTACTCTGATTTTGGGAGACTATCAAGTCAACTGTTATCTGGTCTCCGATGACAGTGGAAAGACCGTTATTATCGATCCCGGCTACGAGGCCGAGAAGATCCTGCGGACTGTGAAAGAAAAGGAATTGGATGTTCGGTGCATTTTCCTGACTCACGGACATTTTGACCATATCGGAGCTGTAAAGCCCCTTGCACAGACCCTTGGCTGCCCGGTGTACCTCCAGCCTAAGGAAGTAACTCTGCCCCCTTATTTGACCCAGGGGCTCCTTCACTACACCCATGAGTACGGACAGGGAGATGAGATCGCTGTGGGAGATCTGACCTTCCGTGTTCTGGAAACACCGGGGCATACCAACGGCTCTGTGTGCCTTGTGTGTGGGGAGCATATTTTTACGGGAGATACCCTCTTTGCCGGCAGTTGCGGTCGCACGGATTTGGGCGGCAGTATGCTGGAAATGCTGGCAAGTCTTAAAAACCTTGCGGCTCTGGAAGGGAACTATAACATCTATCCCGGTCACGGACCTGCCACAGATCTTGACTACGAACGAAAGACCAACCCCTATATTTTGCAAAGGAGTTTCAGATGAAACTGTATTTCATAGGTCACGATGACCGCTATGCTTTGGAGCAATTACAGCTTGCCCTCTTCCCCGAAGAGACCATGGAGCCTGTAGATGCTCCCTTTGAGGGAGATGGGGCTGTTTCTGCCCTCTATGTAGGGGAGAAGTTCCTCACTGCCACTGCACGGATCACCCTTCACGGCAAGACCGCCTACGGCAAGAAACGCCTGTCTGTGGAAAAGGCAGACGTTCCTTCCCGTCGCCGTCTTTTGCAGAATGCCTATTACGAAGCGGCGATCCTGCTCCGTGAGCCTCCCGAGTGGGGGAGCCTGTCCGGTGTCCGCCCCACCAAACTCACCAGCAAGCTCCTCTTAGAGGGAGGCACCATGGCAGGGGCAGATCGGCTCCTGCGGGATCGGTACTATGTCTCTCCCGACCGTCGGAAGCTGTGCTTAGAGGCATCAGGTGCCACAGTTGAGGCGGTAAAAAAGCTCCGCCCCAATGATATTTCCCTCTATATCGGCATTCCCTTCTGCCCCACTCGCTGTGCCTACTGTTCCTTTGTCAGTGCGGGCATTGAGCACGCAGGGAAACTCCTCCCGGATTTTCTGGATGCACTGGAAAAGGAGATCGCCCACGTAGGAAAGCTCCTGAGAGAATCGGGAAAGACCATTCGCACCCTCTATATCGGCGGTGGCACCCCCACCACCCTGTCTACGCCCCAAATGATCCGTCTCATGGATGCAATTGACCGTCATTTCGACCTCAGTGATCTGATAGAATATACGGTAGAAGGTGGCAGACCGGACACCCTGGATCTGCCCAAGCTCTGCACCATTCGCACGAAGGGCTGTGAGCGTATGAGCATCAATCCCCAGACTATGAACGACGAGATCTTGGAGGCTATCGGTCGTCGCCACACCGCACAGCAGACCGTAGATGCCTTTATGCAGGCCAAGGAAGCCGGGTTCGAGGGCATCAACATGGATCTCATCGCAGGTCTCCCCGGAGAGACCCGAGAGAGCTTCCGTGAGACCTTAGACAAGGTTTTGGCTCTGGATCCGGGGAACATCACCATCCACACTCTGGCAATGAAGAAGGGCGCAGACCTGTTCTTTGCCCGTCTGGGCTTGCCGGAGGAGCAGGATGTGAGAGCCATGCTTGCAGAAGGGGAGACCCTTC
>JAZREB010000231.1:0-6568 GCA_045660585.1 Faecousia sp.
TGCCGCGAGCAGCACACACGCTCCATGAACCCTGAATTTATGGTATACTGTAAGTGCGGGGTAAGACCGAGGGACGGTTTGTTGCAGCAAGCACGCCTGTTAGAACATGGTTTGGCTTCCTTTGAGAACACAAGCTTGACCTTTAAGGTCGTACGCAAAACTTTTTATCTTCAGGAAGCCTCCCCCGCATCTTACAGTATAGGGGGTACGCTATGGATGTTTTAATGGAATGTTGTTGCGGTTTGGATGTTCTGTGTCCTGACTAACTTTTTTGTTTTCAAAACGAAGGAATTATCTAATTTTACAAGAATAAACCGAACTTTTAAAACCAAGACAGAGAACCATCCCCTGTCTTGTTTTAAGAGGGTTTACTGTTAGTGACTTATTACTTCGATTGTTCCATCCGAATAGGCAATAGTTGTACACGATTCATGGTCACCGAATCCAATAATATCCATTCTACTTAGTGAGTGCGCTAATTCTGTTTCGCATGTATAAATATTATATACTTCTAATTTCGATTCTTCTGTTATATACGCTATATTCCCAAAAGATCCAATATCATAGTGTACAACATTATCCGCAATAGAGAGTTTTTTTTCTTCATCCGCGTACAGAACCCCTGCACTGCCTACTAATTTCCATTCGCAACATATCAGTTCTCCCATTTCTGTCAACATGCAGGATACATGAAAATCGTTCTTCATACTTTGAATATTCAACTCGCAAATCCGCTTGCTTTCGGTTAAAGCCTTTCCTTCATCATCTAATAATACTCGATACATTATTCCATCTACATCTACAATGCGGATGCTCTGGTTTACAATGTACACAAGGTTTCCCCCGGATGCTATCTTTATTGGAGGATATACAGCGGCTCCATTTTCTATGCTTGTATGGAAAACCTCATGATCTTTGGTAATATAAACAATTTTATCAAGGTATTCTGAAGCAGCAATCACTCGCTGCGCCACTTGGATTTTCTTTCCGTTAGAGTATGAGCCAAAATAATACAATTCATCCCGGCTGTTTGTATAGAGGAAACCATGCTCCCCGTTAAAAACTTCTTTTACATCATTGCAAAACAACACAGCATTTCTAACACCTAATAATCTTCTTGTGCCATATAAAAAATTCCAACGGAATCCTGTCTCATATAATCCATAGCTGTCTGTATGAGTTCCGTTGGGGCCACCTACATATAGCTCATGTTCATCTGTTAGAAAATATCCCACTCCATGAGAATCCCATGAAACATCACAAAGGTTTCTATCCGGCTTCATTCCGGTAAAGGATATAAGTGAGATAATTAAAATACAAATCGGTAGCATAAGACAAAGAGCGACCACACTTCGTGTTAACTTTTTCATGCACGTTATCCTCCTTAGTTTAACCTGGAACATCCGGTCGATCCGGAGCAGCTATTAAATACATTGGTAGACACTTAATTCTTTTTTCATCGGAAAGACAGGTGGCGGTTCTGTGTGCCGAACGAAATATAAACTTTTAAGAAACGAAGGCAATCAGTCGCCCTTTTGCAGATCGGGAATCTTGCTCCATAACAGGAGACCCCAAATTATATATTATTGTGGAAATAGTAGAGCACACAGGTCTGGGAATCAAAGAAATAGAGATTATAGTTTACCAAGGATGTAAATCCATCGCCCCAGGTGTGCTCCTCGGAGTAGAGATAGAAAAAATCTTCCAAATCGATCCATGATCTTTCAAAATCGAAATTATCAACAAGTTCACTGTCCTTCTCTCCGTCTCCTATGTTTTTGATCCATCCTTCAAAATCATCCAGATGGCGGTGGATCTCCGGCAGATCCCTTTCCCGGAGCTTTTCAAAATAAGGATTGCCGTCAAAGTCTACGGCATCATATTCATATTTTGCATAGTCCGTATAATCCTGGAACTCGCCGGAGGAGTAAAACACTCGGCTTTCGTATGCTCCCAGGGAGTTTAGCACTTCGTCCTGTGGCAGAGCAATACATCCTGTCAAAGAGGCCAAAAGACCAAGGGCTATCACCGATATTAAGAGCCTTTTGAAAATCTTTTTCATCGAAAATCTCTCCTTAGTCAAATCGATCATAGGAAGCATGTCCGTGGCGGCAGGCTTCGGAATAGATCTCATCCCGATTTTCTAAAATCAGACGATATGCACGGTAGGAACTCAGGTTGAAATCCCGCCAGTCATAGGAATACTCCTCCCCGCCGTTTTCAAAGAAGCCATAGTCCAGACCATGGTCGTAAATGATTCCCCAGGCTTTTCGGCACACCTCATTATCGGGATCATTCCGCAATTCCCATACATAGGGTACCACAGCATCGGAGCCTAAGAATTGCAGTTCTGTCATATCCACAGAATCCAACTTCCCGGTGAGGTAGGCATTGACATTATACCCTGCTACCACACGGGCAGGATCGGCGAAGCTGACCCCAAGGATCAAAACCGTTGCGGTGATCACAAATACCTGCATATAGGGTAGCTTCCGCAGGAAGATCCACAGACCCATGGTACAGAATACCACACACAGGAATATCATAAATACAGAGGTTAGGATCCGCAAATAGGTCATACCGAAGCTCTGAATGTACAGATTCATCTTGCTCATAGCCGTGGCTACAAGAACCAGAGAGAACAGACACAGGAACAACGCAAGGATCCGAATGACAGAGGGTTCCTTTCCGTTTTCCTTCTTTTTTGCGGTAAAGAGGGCGAAAAACAGGAGCCCCAAATTGATGACACAAACGGCAGTCATTTCAAAAAATCCCCGACGGGCATATTGAGCCACGGTAAAATCCTCCGGCAGGAGCCCTGCAAAAGCGTTAAAGAAATATGCCATCTGGGACACCAGATACAGCACATAGACCACTGCGATCGCAGAAAGGAAGGTGGTCAGGAATATGGTGTCGATCCCCTTTTTCCCGGTTTCTTGTTGCTGTGTACCCGGCTCGCTAACCTTTGCGCTCCACAACTGACCGAAGAGAGGGAAGAACAGCCCCACCCCCACAAACAGGGTGACGGGAAGCTCCGTTGCAACATCCATTGTCAGTTCATCGATCAGCCCCTCAAAAGCATAGTCCGCACCCATAAGCAGGGGGACCACCATGAGAAGTACGGGGAGAGCGCAAACAATACCGATGAGAATAGAATTGATTTTCCGTTTCTCAACTGTGCCATCTTCGTTCTTTTTACGGAAGATGGCATAAACCATGCTCCCAAGGTTTGCAAAGGGCAGAACAAACACTGTATAGCCCCAATCTTCCACACTGCGCAGAACACCCTTCCGCCCCCGTCGCAGGGACATATAGTCCATAAGAATGATCCCACTGAGGACCAGCATGATACAAATACTCAGGAAGGCCGCCAAACCGCTGTCTGACAGGGCAAGACTGAGAGCGCACAGCACATAGGCCAGTGTACAAAAGCCCATATACACACCGCCGCTCCGATGTTGGGGTCTGAGGTACAGAAGGGTCACTGTTAAGATCCCCACAGCCACAACTGCAAAGGCAATGCCACAGCTACCGTAAAAGAGAAAGTTTACACACATAATACTCAGGATAAGAACGATCCCACAGTAAATGAGATCCCGTTTGCCCCCCGTTGGCCGAGGAGCCCTTTTATGGGGTTCGTAGTAGTTCTCTGCAAAGACTTGCCTTTGCTCCTCATTCATAAATTGATTCATCTTGATCCTCCTCTCGGAATTCCAAAATATCCCCCGGCTGGCACTCCAAAACTCTGCACAGTGCCTCTAAGGTAGAAAAACGCACTGCCTTAGCCTTGCCGGTTTTTAAAATAGACAGGTTTGCAGGGGTAATGCCGATTTTCTCCGCAAGCTCAAGGGAAGATATCTTCCGCCGAGCCATCATCACATCCAAATTGATCACGATCATAGTGCGCCACCTCAAATGGTCAGGCTGTTTTCATTCTTCAGATCAGTGCCTTGGATCATGCAACTGCACACAACACGGACAATCAGGAACATAAACAGCAGGGACACCGCCATGAATCCCATGGGCATATAGTGGTAACAGACGGCAAAGCAGATCAGGCTGTCTTCCAAACTGCACCAGGAGATCACCGCCAAAAGTTGGCAGTTCTCCTTAATAAACACATCACTCCGGCGGATATTCCGCAACAGGCGCCACAGGCAGTACAGAGCCACCCCCGCAGGGACAGAGCAGAAATAAAATGCGGCAACAACACTCCTGCTAACCACAGGAGACAGCACGCGATATTCACTGTACCACTGCCCGATCCTGGGCATAAAAATCATCAGTACACCAAGAGCGATGGCAAATAGCACCACCATAACGGAACAAAAAATCGTAGAACGAGCTTTCATGAAGCAAAAACCTCCTTTTTTCTATTACCATAGCACAGGAATTATCGTTTGTCAATAATTTATTCCTGTTTTTCAAGAATATTTTATGTTCCACCTCCCATTTTCCCGTGCCTTTTCCGGCAAAAAGACACCTGACAGGGCAGAAGCGCTCCCCGGAATTCTAAATATCATACAAAAAACATACAGAAAATTTTTACAAAAAATCTATAGTAATTTGATTCGATTTATGATATGATGTATGTGGTGGATGTTGGATTTTTCTAAACCTTCGCCAAAGCATATATTTAAACCGTCTACGGGCGGTATTATCTATTAGGAGGAAACACTATGGAAACCTACGGTCTCGAAGCATTGGGCATTCTGGCTCCCAAGGCAGTTTACCGCAACCTGGGCCCTGCTCAGCTCACTGAAGCTGCTCTCCGCCGCGGCGAAGGCAAGCTCTCCAACACCGGCGCTCTCGTCGTCACTACCGGCAAGTACACCGGCCGGTCCCCTAACGACAAGTTCATCGTCGACACCCCCGCTATCCATGATGATATCGCATGGGGCAAGGTCAACCGTCCGATTTCCAAGGAGAAGTTCGACGCCATCAAGGGTAAGCTGTGCGCATACCTCCAGGGCCGTGAGATCTTCGTATTCGACGGCTATGCAGGTGCAGATCCCGCCCACACCAAGAAGTTCCGCATCGTAAACGAGCTGGCTTCTCAGAATCTGTTCATCCATCAGCTCCTCATCCGTCCCACCGCTGAACAGCTGGCTGAGTACGGCGAGGCTGATTACACCGTTATTGCCGCCCCCGGCTTTAAGTGCGATCCCGAGATCGACGGCGTTAACTCCGAGGCTGCTATCATGATCGACTACGAGGCTCACCTCATCGTCATCTGTGGCTCCCGTTACGCAGGCGAGATCAAGAAGAGCGTATTCTCCACCATGAACTACGTTCTGACCAAGGAGAACATCCTCCCCATGCACTGCTCCGCTAACATGGATCCCCAGACCGGTGAGACCGCTGTCTTCTTCGGCCTGTCCGGCACCGGTAAGACCACCCTGTCCGCTGACCCCAACCGTAAGCTCATCGGCGACGACGAGCATGGCTGGGCAGACGACGGCATCTTCAACATCGAAGGTGGCTGCTATGCTAAGTGCATCAACCTGAAGCAGGAAAACGAGCCCGAGATCTGGGGCGCTATCCGCTTCGGTTCCCTCATTGAGAACGTTGTCATGGACGACGAGACTCGTGAATTCGACTTCGACGACGGCTCCCTCACCGAGAACACTCGTGTTGGCTACCCCGTTGAGTACATCTCCAACTCCGCTATCCCCGGTGTTGGCGGTATTCCCAAGACCGTTATCTTCCTGACCGCTGATGCTTTCGGCGTACTGCCTCCCATCAGCCGTCTCAGCGAGGACGCAGCTATGTACCACTTCGTTACCGGCTTCACCTCCAAGCTGGCCGGCACCGAGCGTGGCATCACTGAGCCCCAGCCCACCTTCTCCACCCTCTTCGGCGAGCCCTTCATGACCATGGATCCCTCTGTTTACGCAGAGATGCTGGGTAAGCGCATCCGCGAGTCCGGCGCAAAGGTCTACCTGGTCAACACCGGTTGGGCAGGCGGCTCCGCTGCAGCAGGCGCAAAGCGTATGAAGCTGGCTTACACCCGCGCCATGGTCTCCGCTGCTCTCAACGGCGACTTCGACAACGTAGAGTTCAAGCATCATGACGTATTCAACGTAGACTTCCCCACCAGTTGCCCCGGCGTTCCCGCCGAGATGCTGGATGCTCGCGGACTGTGGGCAGACAAGGAAGCATACGACGCACAGGCTAACAAGCTGGCTACCATGTTCTCCGAGAACTTCGCTAAGAAGTACCCCAACATGCCCGCTCACATCGTTGAGGCCGGCCCCAAGGCTAAGTAATTCCTACCATTACACTTCCGGAGTGTGCACCCAATGGGTGCACACTCTTTTTCTATGCCATACTCTGCGAAAGTGGAGGTTGCATTTTCTGTCGTTTTGTGTTATGCTATAAATCGTATTATAATGCGATGAATATGCGCACTTTTCTGAATTTATGAAAGGGGGTGCAGTATTGCGTAAGCTGCTCCTGATCCTCCTATGCATAGCCCTGCTGTTGGGCAATGTTTTTGCCGCATCCGATGAGATCACTAACATGGATGCCCAAATCACCGTAGATACCAACGGTATCTGCCACGTCA
>JAZREB010000232.1:0-12628 GCA_045660585.1 Faecousia sp.
GGCGCAGATATCCAGGATCAGGGCACTGCGATCCAGCACCGTGACTCCTGTGATCTCTTCCAGAGCACGGATCTGGGAGGGAGAAAGCTCATTGTCGAAGATCAGCATATTGGCTCCTGTGTTTTCCAGGATCTCGCAGACCTCCTGTGCCTTACCCTCACCGATGAAGCTATGGGGATCCGGGGTCTTGCGGTTCTGCAAAACCTTTGCCTCACAGGTGCCTCCGGCAGTTTCCAGCAGGGCTTCCAATTCATCTAAAGTTTCATAAGTGGCGGTATCCTCTGCCTTGAAGCAATCAGCGTTCAAGCCCACAAGGACAGCCTTTTCCACGGTTACATGGGTCAATTCTTCCATAAAAACTCCTGTTTCCTCTGAAAAAATGAAAAAAGTCCGCACCGATACACGGTGCGAACTTGTCTCATTACTTCAGACCGAACTTCTTGTTGAAACGGTCAACACGTCCACCGGTGTCAACCAGCTTCTGCTTGCCGGTATAGAAAGGGTGGCACTTGGAGCAGATTTCAACCTTAATGTCCTTCTTGGTAGAACCGGTCTCAATAATCTCACCGCACGCGCATCTGATCGTAGTCTGTTCGTACTTCGGATGGAGTCCTTCCTTCATTGCTTTCACCTCTTTCTTTTTGGTAACAGGGCGTAATCGTCCTTATTTTTTCATGCTCACACATGATATCACACTTGGGCACAAAATGCAAGTGTTTTTTTTAATTTTTTTAAAAATTTTCACAATATCCTGTTTTAGTATCGTTTTTGGGCGGCATATCCGCAGTGACGGCACAATTCTTCACAGGGTTTCCTGTTTTGCAAGGATGTTTTCAGTACAATCGCTCTGGGAGATACGAGAATTTCCCGGAATTCCTGTGTAAATAAATTCCCCAGCTTGATCCCACCATCGGCATCCAGACAGCACGGTACCACCGTTCCGTCACAATGTATGCCGATCTGATCCCGCAACCCATAACATCCGTAAGAGCCGTTCTGCTCCGGTGCTTCAGGATCCGGCCATTCAAACCGGTCTCCCCATTCCAGGAACGTCCGATCCGCCACACGACTACCGGATCTTGTTGCCACCCATGGTTCCGGGAAGAATTCCGCCATCTTGGCAAGGATCTCCTTGTTCATACGATCCTCTCCTCCTTGATTCCACAGGCGGAGGACAGACAGGATCCCTCTTTGGGAGGCTTTTTTGCAAAATGTAAAACACTGATCCAAATATGCCTCTAAGGTGAGCCCCATGGTATTAACCTCATAGCAATGGAGGGATATGCTGACCTTATACAGAGCCTTGGCAGAAAGAAGCTCCTCCATCCGCTTATGTAAGAGAGAGCCGTTTGTGGTAAGGATAACCTTAAAGCCCTTTCTCTCCGCAATCTCAAAAAAAGTAGCCAACTCGGGATGAAGAAAAGGTTCACCCATTAGGTGAAAATATAGGAATTCCACCTGACCACACAATCGGTCTGTCAAAATCTCAAATTCCTTAACAGAGAGAAACTGCTTTTTCCGCTTGGTACCATGACAAAAGCTACAGGACAAATTGCAAACATTGGTGATCTCTAAGTAAGCCTTCTTTAACATGAGGCACCCCCTCTCTTTCCCCTACAGTATATCACGAAGGGTGTGGAAAGTAAATCCCCAATCAGACTATTCCACTTTCACCTCTCCGCCCCATTCCACAACGGTAAATCCCTTTCTTTCCGGAGCAGTCAACTCTTGTTCCGGGATAGGCACAGGATTATCCGATCTGAACCATGCCATATATACACGAATCAGAGTATCAGGCTCTGGGACAACTCGAAGTTTTGCAGTTTCTGTATAAGCAGTTGTCTGGAAGGCGATCACATTATATGGATTCTGTTCCATGTGTGGCAACCAATATATAATGAATTCGTTAGCCTCTTTGCGATTCAGTCCCAGTTTCCTCAGTGCATCCTCTAAGAATACTGCCGTGTCTTCTCCGGGAACACAAAATCCCTTGGAAAAATCGCTGGTTCCATTGCCCCTGCCTTCCCAGTACAGATAATAATAGGACATCCCGGATGCATCGGTCAGCGTTCCGTCAGGATAGGCTGTAACAGACCATCCATTCTGATATTTCGGATATGTGCAAGTCAGTTCTCCGTCATAATCCAGTTCTACAATAACATCTGTAGGGACCTCGGGGTATAGATAGATAACCGGTTTTAGGGGCATGACCGTCTCTGTCTCTCCCCAATCATAAGGAAGATTTTCCTTACCATCCCAATGCTTTCCAATGTAAACAGTATCCTCTTCTGTCTCACAGAAATAAGGTAACGGAGATCCATAGACTTCACCGTCAGGGCTTTCAATCTCTAAATACCACATATGGTTATGAGCAAAGGACATCCAGCAAAGCTGAATGACTGTATCTTTCTTAACCTCAAAGGTATATTCCTTTTCTCCGTCACGCTCATAGGAATCCGTTCCTGTTGCCTCGATGGAATAGAGGTTTACCTTACTGCCCACATAACGAGGAAGGATCAGTACGTAATCCTCGTCCTCACTTATCTTATCCGTAACTGTAACATCAACAGACTCGTGATCGTAAAGGATCATTGCAAGGGCATCCTCCCGACCTCTTTCAGCTTCCAGCTTCTCATAAGCAGATGTTACTTCCACTGAACTTAAATCGCCACATGCAGTAAACAGCATTACAACCGCAAGCAATAAAGGAATGATTCGTTTCATCGCAACTACCCTCACTTATACAATATTATTATAGTTTAACAGAACTAACTCCTAAATTATCTTATTTCCCTTTCAGTTCTCCGCCCCACTCCACTACGGTAAACCCAACTCTCTCAGGTGCGGTCAATTCCTGTGCCTCAATGGAAACCGGGACATCGGAACCATACCAGGACATAAACACACGGATCATGGTATCCGGCTCCGGAGTAATACAGAGTTTCGCCATATCTGTATAGGCTGTTGTCTGGAAGGCAATTACATTATAGGAATTCTGCTCCATAAGGGGCAACCAATAGACGATAAACTCGTTTGCTTCCTTCCGAGTCAGTCCCAATTGAGCCAATGCTTCTTCTAAGAAGGAGGCTGTTTCGCTACCGGGAATACAAAAGCCCTGAGAGAAATCGCTGATTCTATCACTGCTTCCTTCCCAGTATAAGTAATTATATGTCATTCCTTGGGCATCTGTCAGCGTTCCATCAGGATAGGCTGTCACATTCCAGCCATCCTTATATTCCGGATATGTGCAGACCAGCTTTCCCTGATAGTCCAGCTGAACCGAAACCTTTGTTTGCTCTTCGGGGTAGAGGTAGATCACCGGCTTTGCTTCTGTAACCATTTCCTCTTCTCCCCAATTATATGGAAGCTGATTTTTGCCGTCCCAATTTTTTCCAATATAAATCGTATCTTCTTCCGTCTCACAGAAATAAGGTAGAGGGGATCCAAAAATGTCACCCCATGGAGTCTCAATTTCCAAATACCACATATGATTATGTCTAAAATGCATCCAGCAAAGCTGAATAACGGTATCTTTCTTGACATCAAAGGTGTATTCCTTTTCACCGTCACGTTCATAGGAATCCGTTCCCGTTGCCTCAATGGAAAAGAGCCTTACCTTACTTCCCACATAACGTGGAAGGATCAGCACATAATCCTCGTCATTCCCCTTCTTATCTGTGACTGTAAGATCAACAGATTCGTGGTCATAAAGGACCATAGCAACAGCATTCTCCCGTCCCCTTTCAGCTTCCATCTGCTCATAGGCAGACGTTACTTCCGCTGACCTTAAATTACCACATGCCGAAAATAATATAGCAACTACAAGCAATAAAGGAATCATTCTTTTCATTACAACCAGCCTCTCTTATTCAACATTGTGCTTCGAATAATTTGAATTCAAATTATTTACCTTTCAGTTCTCCGCCCCACTCCACTACGGTAAACCCAACTCTCTCAGGTGCGGTCAATTCCTGTGCCTCAATGGAAACCGGGACATCGGAACCATACCAGGACATAAACACACGGATCATGGTATCCGGTTCGGGAGTAATATGGAGCTTTGCCATATCTGTATAGGCCGTAGTCTGGAAAGCAATCACATTATAGGGATTCTGCTCCATGAGAGGCAGCCAATAAACGATAAACTCGTTGGCCTCTCTCCGAGTCAGCCCCAGCTTTTCCAGAGCATCTTCCAAGAACTCCCCGCTCTCTTCCCCGGAAACACAGAACCCTGTGCTGAAATCACTCTTCTTAGCATCCAGACCTTCCCAATAAAGGTAGTTATACTCTTTCCCCCGGGCATCGGTTAGGCTACCGTCGGGATATGCTGTAACCGTCCAGCCATCACGATATTTAGGATATGTGCAAGTCAGTACCCCATCATATTCCAGCTTAACAGAGACCTCTGTAGGCTCCTGGGGGTACAGGTAGATCACGGGCTTTAAGGTTTCTACGATCTCTTCCTCACCCCAATCATAAGGTAGGTTATCCTTTCCATCCCAACGCTCGCCAATATAAATCGTGTCCTTTTCCGTTTCGCAGAAATCGGGTAAAGGAGAACCGAATACCTCGCCGTCGGGAGTCTCTATTTCCAAATACCACATATGGTTATGGAGGAAGTTTTGATATCGAAGGTGGATCACCGTGTCCTTCTGTGCCACATAATCAAATCCACCCGATCCATCGGGTTCGTAAGAATCAGATCCCGTTGCCTCGATTGCATAGAGTTTTATCTTGCTCCCAACATAGCGAGGCAGGATCACGATATATTCTTCATCATTTCCTATTGTGTTGGTTGCAGGCAGATCCACCGATTCACTATCATAAATAGCCATTGCAACAGCACCCTTTTGTCCTCTTTCCTGTTCCATATGGGCATAGCTTGATGTCTGCTCTGCATATTTCAGATTGGAACAGGCTGTAAATAACATAGCAACAACAATCATTAAAAGAGTCAAACGTTTCATAATATTTCTCCTTTCTTCCACCTAACGATTGTTTTCCATTAGGCGCTTATACCATAATAGTACGGATATGTCTGCATTAGGTTTCAGTAAAAATCGTATTTGAAAAAATTTTTTAGATACATCCACGAGTCCCTGTAAAATAAAAGGATTGTCATTTCCGAGATCCTCTGGTATAATATAAAGAAAAAAGGAGGCATACTCATGGATAGAAAGATTAAATGGGGCGTTTTAGGTACCGCCTATATTTTTGAACGTGACACAGCCGAGGGTATGAGGCAAGCCGAAAATTGCGAGCTTTATGCCATTGCAGGCAGATCATTGGAGAAGGCTCTGGCTTTCCAAGAAAAATACGGTTTTCAGGTAGCTTACGGTAGTTATGAAGAACTGATCAATGACCCCAATGTAGAGGCCATTTACAATCCCTTGCCCAACACCATGCACCATGAGTGGACCATCAAGGCTCTGCGAGCAGGAAAGCATGTCCTGTGCGAAAAGCCCCTGGCTCCCACAGAGCAGGAAGCAAAAGAAATGTTCCAAGCCGCAAAAGAGTCCGGCGTGTACTTAATGGAGGCCTTCGCCTATCAGCACAGCCCTTACATCACCGCCCTTGAAGAAGAGATCCGCAATGGTGTGATCGGTGAACCTCGGTACATGGAAGCCGCCCTCATTACCTCTGATTATGTCCCTGAGAACATCCGTATGCGCAAGGACACCTTAGGTGGCTGTACCTATGACCTGGGCGTATATTGCAGTAGTTTGATCCTCCGCCTTTTAGGTAAGGAACCTACCCGTATACAGGGGATCAGTAGCTTCTCTCCGGAAGGGATCGACCTGTTCACCTCCGTCCTCATGGACTTTGAAGATGGGATGAAAGCTACCTTTGATTGCGGTATGGTGCTGGAAACTGAGAAAAATTCTTTCCTGAATCGTTTCCAGATCCACGGCACTCTCGGCTCTATGGAATCCGTAGAATTCGGCTTCAATTCTCCCGGTGTTCTCAGCTATCGCCTCAAAACTTTTGACGGAACAGACGTGGTAAAAACCGTTCAAGTTCCCCATAACTACCGTTTAGAGGTGGAGCAGTTAGGAAGATGTATTACCCATAACGAAAAGCCCCACGTAACAGAGGCATTTTCCCTGGCAAATGCTCGCACCGTTGACCGTATTCTGTCAGCCATCGGCTACGGTAAATAGGAGGGCACAGTGGAACTCATTGAATTTTGTCCTGATTTAGACGCTCTCAGAGAAGCAAGGGAACGTTGCAATGTCCTTGCAAATAAGATCAGTGTAGGTGCCTGCTTTTGGGTGCAGACTATGGATAACGGAAAGCCCGTGGGCTATGGCAGTAACGAATACGATCAGTGCAGGGTGCAGAAGTGGAAGAACATCACTTCCCTATCTGCAGGCTATGCCCATGTATTGGGATTAGACAAGGACGGAAAAGCGTTTGCAACCGGATTTGATCCCAATGATCGGTGTAAAATGAGTGGTTGGAAAGATCTGCAGGCAATCAGCGCAGGTTGGACTCATAGTCTCGGTCTTAAAAAAGATGGAACCGTATTGGCTAAAGGAAAAACCTTGTCAAAGCCCCTTGCTGTAGAGGACTGGACAGAAATCGTACAGATCTGTGCCGGCAATGACTATTCTCTCGGTTTACGGAGAGATGGCACAGTTGTTGCTACAGGAGCCAATTTTAACGGTCAATGTAACATAGGCGATTGGACTGATGTGATATCCCTTTCAACCGGTGGCTCCCATACTCTTGGTCTTAAAAAAGACGGCACAGCCCTTGCAACGGGCTTAAACGATTGTGGTCAGTGCAATGTCTCGGATTGGACCGATCTGGTTTCTATCTGCGGAGGCAGTAATTTCACCCTTGGTCTACAGAAAAACGGCTGTGTGCTTGCTACCGGTGACACACAGGATGACCGCTGTGCGGTAGAGGATTGGGTCGATATCGTAATGATCGCCTGTGGACAAGAGCACTGCGTAGGTCTTCGTATGGACGGCACAGTGATTGCCCGTGGCTATAACGAAGATGGCAGATGCAATGTGTCCCACTGGGAAAATGTCGTAGCCATATACGCAGGCTTTGATCACACCGTCGGTCTATGTGTAGACGGTAGTCTCCTTGTAGCAGGCGCAGAAATCGAATAATTCGGATCCCCGAAATTCGGAAAATGCGAATTTCGGGGATCTTTTTTCATAATTTACTTTGCAAAATAGAGTTTTGCACTGTCGCTATAGGCAAAGAGAGCCTTACAAGTATCACCTAATGCTCCGGTTTTATTATTGCCGTAAGTATCGGCGCTGTAGCGGAGAGTGCAAGAAACCGGTGTATCTCCACAATATACCTGTGCCGAGATCACGCTACGCAATTCTGCCGCTAACAGACCATCAAAGCTAAAAGCATACCAATTAAGCGCATTGCCATAGGGCTCCGATTCGGAAACAATAACTTCCCGCTGCTGTCCCGCATAATCTTCGTAGGAAATACGGACAGACAGTTCCTCCATTTCTCCATGGTAGCTCGACGGATCAATAATAAATTTCACAGTTACCTTAGAATTGAGATCCAGTGCCTTACCTCCCCATTTCACAGTTGGAGCCTCAAGGTCGCTGAGAACCGTATTATTGTTGCCAAATGTCACCGTCTCAATGTCACTGAGGTAAGAACGATGCTCATCGGTCATTGCTCCATCAGCAAGCGCGTCTGTACGATAGCTCTTAAAGATCTGTGTCGCGCTGCCGTAGCGGAGCAGGTCTGCGCACAGGGTCTTGAGACTCTGTGTGTTCCCCTCTTTATTCATCTGGGAATATGCATAGTCACTGATACTGTAGTCATCCACAGGAGAATAATGTACCTGACCGTTCTTCGTGCCATAGAGGACGGAACGGATGCGATCGTTCATATGAACTGCGGTCAATCCCGTAAGGGTGAAGTAATAGTAATATCCCTGCTCAACGGGTTGAATCTTTACGATTTTTGTGCCGGTTTTGGTATTTCCCGTGTAGACCTCTACCTCAGACTCTACATATACGGTAGCCATATCGAACCCCTCTAAGAGAGATTTGGCAACCACCAGATTTACGGAAATATCGCTGGCAAGGTTCAGAGTATGGTTGATTTTCCATGTAGCTTCTTCTACAGGAGTGAGATCCTTTTCTTGACCACAGGAGCACAGCCCCTCCACATAGGTATGGATCTCTTCCTTAAACTGTGCTGTCAGGGTCATATCCTCTGTAACCTCTGCAAGTTCCCGATCCCATCCCGTAAAGATATAGTGGAATTCCTCTGTAGATACCTTGGTGGGAGTGACCCCGGTATAAACGGCCTTTTCACCCTTGGCGTAGGTTTGTGTGCTAAATACACCGCCCTGCTCGTCCACATAGGTTACCGTAGCACTACCTGTAGGTGCATAGGCTCTGGGGCCTACATAGACATAATCTACTATGATCTCACCAAGCTGTGTGGAACTGATACTTTGCAAACCTGTAACACTCAAACGCAGAGCCGTAACCTTTTCAGCCGCCTTCAAGTTGGCGCTTACGGGATAGGTAACGGTGATATAAGAATTACTGCTGATCTCTTCCGCCGTGGGATAATACAGCTCTGTAGCCGCATTCTTAATGGAATCCGATCCCATAGGATGAGAGGTAATATCACTGTAGAAGTACAGACCAAGCTTTGCTGTATCGTAGGTCTTAAAGTTTTTCAGCTTGAAACGGAACTGAACCACCTCTGCACTCGTTGTATCATACTCCATACACAAGGGCTTATTGATGGAAGGAGAACTTTGGACATAAAGCACACCTGCATCTGCATCGGCATTTACCTTGAGTGTCATGGTACCTTCGTTTGCTGAAGAAAATACAGGTGCAGAAAGTCGTGCGTTCTGTTTCCAACCACCGGCATCCAGATTGATATTGCCGTATGTCTGGCTGAGGTAGCGTTCCCGGTCGGAATCTATGTCGGTAAATCCGATATAGAGGTTAGAGGGAGCCTCGGACTTCTTACCCATGTAGATATAATCAACAGTAATGGTCGCAAAATCTCCGGGATCTGCATTGCGAGTATACTGGAATCGGAGTCCCAGAGATTTCAGGTAATCCGCTCCCTTTAAGCTATCGACCAAGGGAATCTGTACGGTCTGCCACTGTCCGTTCTTAATGGTGAAAGGGATCTTAGAATTAGAGTTAGCAGAAGTTACGCCGTCATTTTCCTGTACTGCCATAAGAACCAAATTGGGAGTCTTCCCTTCCTGCGCTCCGAGAGCCTCGGTCTTAAATCGCACTTCCACGATCTCCGCCTGAGAGGGATCGTAGGACAAGGGATGATTCTCTATATTGGATTGGAATGCATAAGAGCCGGAGGAAGCAGATGTTCCCAAATATGCTCCATAGTGCTCACTACCTTCGGACCCATAATAATCTTCCCCTGCATACAGGGTCAAAGTGCCCGCTACAGGATCCGGTTTATAGTAGTTACCTGCATCATCAGCGCAGGCAACGCCCCAAGTGGGATTGGATCCATCATCGTAATCGTGACCGCCGTATGCACCCTCGGCATAGCGGAAAACGGAGCCATCTTTGCCGAATCCGAAATACAAGCTCTCTGTTTTCCGTCCGATGTAGATATAATCTACCGTAGCAGTGCCTTCTCGGAGATAGCCAAAATAGAAACACACAGCCTTGATCGTGCCACAGGTGGAGATTTTCTTGTTACTCAGGTCAAAGGTCAGGGTCACATATTCCCCTTCTAAGGAGCCGCCCTTAAGGCATTCCTTGGGGATAGTGGATTTGATACTCTCCTTCCAGGGGTTACTCGTATCGCTGCTTCCACTCCATAATTTAGAGCCCTCCGGCAGATAAGTCAGGTAAACGCCTGCATCATAGTTGCCGTACTGCACGGCGCCGTTCAGTTTGAAGCGGATCTGGAAGATCTCTGCATTAGACGCATCAAAATTCAGGAAATTATTGGTGGTGTAATCGGAATTCCATGCAAAATTGGACTGTGAGTTAGAAGGCTGGAGATAGGTCATCCACTGAGAAGGATTTCCGGAACTGTCCTTTTCTGTGGTCAGGGGGAAGGACAATTTGCCACCACTCATGGACAGATCGCTTGCAGAGATCCGCTTGGGCGCCCAGTTGGAGACATCTGCATAGTTATTATAGCCATAGAGGCTGTCACTGTACTTGCCGGAATTGACCTTGGCAAAGTCAAACATCAGTTCCTGAGGTGCATCGATTGCAAACTCAGTGGCAAAGGTGCGACCACGGGAACCACTGAAGTTGATCTTCAGAGTCTTCTTGGTAGTGCCGGATACGGTAATCTTGCTGTCCGTATCCCAAGTATGGAGATTGCGGTTAATAGTGATGGTGCCACTGGTCAGTTCCTGAGTAGGATCAGAGGCAGTGATGGTGTACATGCCGTCCTTTTCCTGTACCATAACAATCATGGGCTTATCAACGGTAATGTCACCGTAGGTACCGGCCTTCCAGAATACCATGGCGGTAATACCAAGGGTATTTTCCTTAACAACATGGAGGGAAGTGGTATTCTTCACAATGGAAATATGGGGGCTGTTGCTGTAGCCCCGGGTTTCCTCCGCAGTCATGCCGGGGAGCATAACATAGCTGTAGGTGCCGTTTACAGGCTTGGAGCCATGATCTACCCAAATCTCCAAGAAGCTATGCTTTCCGTTCTGGGCAGAAGCTCCCAGAGTATAATCGTTAAAGCTGTCGTTGGTATCATCCCCATCGGCGGAAGATTCCCGATAGGCTTTTTTCAGAGTGACATTACCACCCTTGGGGAATACATAACCGCCGAAGTTTTCTGCATAGACCCACTGGGGATCGGTGTACTTCTTGGTGGAGAAGGAATTTGCCTTTTCCAACAGAACCCCGTCAACCATAATGTCATCGGTACCATAGGTGGTCACACCGTCTACGGTAGTCTTCTCCAACAGTTCACGGTTATCCACATAGGTATAGACAGAGTTACTTCTGGTGCTGAAATCGATATCGCTACCTACGCAGACGATCTCGTCATCGAACATAAAGTAGGACTTCTTAGCAGTTAAGTCCGAGGTAATGACTTGCTTAATGTTGTTCCGTTCTACGGCATTTTTAGCATGATTCTTTTCTACAGTAGACTCTGCAGAGCTCCAGCTATAGGCTTCAAAGTCCATAGCGGCGGCAATATATTGGCCGTCCAATTGCGCACCGCCGACAAAAGCTCCTGCATCTACGCCATCCTTGTTAGTGGGCTGAACCCAGCCCGAGGAGGTATAGGTCATACCGGGATAGTAAGCAAATTTCTGAGAAACCGGCTTACGAGTGGTGCTGTTCTCCTCTGTAGTTCCGGGGACACGGTACATATTGGCATAGCGATTATATAGAGAACCGTATTGGTCATAGGTAACGTCGGTAGTATCGTCATATACATACAGAGCACCGTCGCCGGTATAGAAACCGTAGCGGTTAGCACCGTTGATACTCTCGTGGGTTGCAATACGGCGAGAACTCATCGCAAGGCCTACGGTATAATTCGCAGTATGCTGAACTGCACGGTCATTACCATAACGCATCTGGGCATATGTCCCCGTATCTTCAGGAATGTTATGATTGAAAACAACATCCTTTAGACGGCTTACAAGGAGGACATTCCCCAAATCAACTGCCAGATCGGTATAGAGTCTCTTTGTCTCTTCTTCCGTCTCTCTTACCACCGCAAGTCGAATAAATTGCATGAGCTTCAGATCCGATTCCGCATCGAAGCAACCTAAAAGCTGTAGTGCCGCAGTAATGGCATACCGTCCATAGGAGATACCGGACGCAGGGAATCTACCGTTGCTCTGCATCATCATTACGCCGTTATGCATAGCAGGCATAAATGTTCTGATGATCCAGTCTACCTGATTACTCCGTTTTGAAGTAGATAGCTCAAACGCAGTACCGGACATAACAAAATAGCTGCCGATAATACGTTCGCAAAGATTCTGTACACCGTAACAGCCCTCGTAGGCAAAGCAATTATGGGCCACATAAGAATGGTCTACCTGTACGCCGTTGCCTCCGTCATTCTGATCCAAAAAGTTGAGCAAATTGGTACGAGTTTGCTCCATAAGCTGTACATCCTCAGTAAGGGCAGAGATCATACCGCAAATACGCAAACGAGTACGGCGGTAAGACAGAGTGGTCTCATCGGTTTTTCCGTCATTATTGGGACGAATAGTGTCAATCAGATATCTGGCAGAATCCGTCATCTTTTTGGCGGTATTCTTTTCAGCAGTGGTGTTGAAGGGGTACATGATCAATAGGGTCTGCAAAATCTCATCGGGAGCACCGAATGCCCAATCCCACCAGTTGTAGTACGAAGATGCCGTACTGCTGGTTTTCTGATCGGACCATCTGGTTTTGTTGTAAATGGTAGTTCCCTTTTCCAGCCCGAAGAAAATGGCATCGCGAAGATCGGGATTCTGATACAGATCCACGGTCACTAACTTTCCATCGCTGTCCTTATAAGTATAAACAGCCCCTCTGGTACCATAGGCCTTTGCCATATAAGTCAGGTACAAGAACTGCTTGCGCATGGTGTCGCTGGAAACGGTAATGGTAATATCGGTACTGCCGAAAATTCTGCCGGAATTGGAGCGATT
>JAZREB010000233.1:0-2432 GCA_045660585.1 Faecousia sp.
GCCCAAACCCTAAAAACCATGGTAGACGACGGACGGAATCAGGGGGATATCCAAATAATCGGCAACTCCGCCCTTTCTACCATTACCTCCCGATCCACTGCCAACAATCCCTCTATTTCTACCCTAAAGGTAGAGGGAACAAATACCGCTACGGTATATCACAGCACTACCTTTACCCACAGCCGAGCAGTTTCCTATGTCAAGGAGCTGGGCAGCTTCTTGATCGTTACGGACAAGGTAGAGCCCCAAGATACCAAGGTACATTCCTATACCCAGAACTGGCACAGCGCCCCTTATTCCAACGGAACCATCGCACAGGATGCTTATTTAACAGGCAGTACCGCCTTCTCTTCCGGGGCAAATCTCATCATTGCTCAGGCAGGAGCCAACAACATCACCGCAACTATGGAAACAGGCTACGATGCAAGCACCCCTGCTACCCCCACCAAATATTTTGAGTACAAGCAGAGCGCATCCGGCACAGTGACCTATCAGACCGTACTCTATCCCCTGTCTCAGGGTGTAAACGCTACGGTACAGCCTACCAAAATCACTATGGCAAATACCACCGACAGCCAAGCCCTTGCTATGGAGATTAAAATCTCCGACACAAGCAAGCCGGAACTGTCCAAAGTGGTGCACTATCAGTCCTTTGAGACTACCCCCTCTCTGAGAGCCTTCGGTAGCTACAGCACCAATGGCGCAACGGCTATGGTTGCTACAAATCAGGAAGGCAAGGTATTCTTCGCATCTCTTTCTAATGGTAGCTCCCTAAAGAAGAACGGTGTCTCGGTTTTGGAAACCAACGGCGCTGTCTCCGACCTGACCGCAGTATACGAAGAGGAGAGCCTTTACCTCTACAGCGGAGATGTCAATGCCCAAAGTCTACAGTATACCCTGAATCTTGACGGTAGGGTTATAAGCGAGGTTTATCTCAATGATGTTCCCATGTCTTTCACACAGGGGGCTGACGGCACAGTACATAGCCGTTGCACCTACCTTCTCTTAGACTTTACCCAAGAGTCTATGGTCTCGGACAGTAGCTACTGGGACGGTCTGCGGTCAACCGCTACCGTTGACACCTATAAGGGGATCCTTTCCGGCTCCGTTGACGGGGGAGATCCCAACATCCGACTCAATTTAGCGGCTCCCAATTTAGGCTATGAGATCGCCGCCGGTGACATTGTAGAGCTCCGCATGAAAACTACCATCACAGAGGGCACCGCCGTGGGGATCCAGGTATTTTTCCGCAGTAGCACCACTTCCAACTATTCCGAGGCTAATTCTGTTAAAAATATCACCCTTGACCATGCAACGGGGCGATATACTACCATCCAACTGCCCTTCTCCGCCACAGGAGCTTACATTGGCACTACCTTGGATAATCTCCGCTTGGACATGCTCCACCTCGGATCTCAAGAATCGGTGAAGGCTCTGTATGAGATAGACTATATCTACGTTGGCCCCCCTTCCTCGGCTCCCTCTACTACGGTGAAGGAGAGCGAGTATCTCTACTTTGGTTTCAGCAATACGACCTTGGATAATACTCGCTATAAGGGGGAAGCCTATGGCGGATACCCCTATGACTTAGATTGTTGGGGCTATAATCCCAACAGAACATCGGCTCCCCTCATGGACAATGAAGCCGGTACTCTTTCTCTCCGAATTCGGGAAAACAACACAGACAGTTATGTGCAGACCTCTACCTTTCTTTACGGACTCACGGACATGCCCCTGTATTACCATCCCAAGGAAGGAGATCGGGTGCAGGTTCGTCTGCGGTTTGAAAACTGTGTAGCAACTGTCGATTCTCCCAAATTGGCTCTGTACTACATCGCAAATGACAGTGCAGTGGTAACCAATGACCATTCCTCCGGGAAATTAGATCCCAGTATGATCCAATCCGGGGAGGATATTGTGGTCGAATTCGCTGTTCCCAAGGGCTTCAGTGAGGCAAGCTACATTAGCGCTATTCGCTTCACTGTAGCCGGCGTAGGAGGAAGCGGTTCTGGTGAGGCTCAGATCGTCTATGACTATTTCTACGTAGGTTCTGAGGAAATGCTTCCCCTGCAGGATAAGCTGTATTTCACCTTTGACAATACCGCAGAGGATCGTGAGCGTTACAGCACCGCAACTTACGGCGGATATAACTTCGACACCGGCAATTGGGGCGCTAATGCCAATCGAGCACAGATCCCCCAACCGGATCCGGAAGAAGGAACGCTCCACGTCAATCTTGCAGTAGGGAGCACGAACCCCTATTTCCAGACTACCACAGGCCCCAACACCCTGAGTACCATGCCCCTGACCTATATCCCCGGGGAGGCTGACGTGGTACAGCTTAAGGTCAAATTTCAAAATTGCACCGGCACCGGCCCCTACTTGGCTCTGTACTACATGAAGGATAACAGCGGATCCGTCACAAATAACAA
>JAZREB010000234.1:0-2545 GCA_045660585.1 Faecousia sp.
GATTTGATTTTGCAAAATATCCTTATCGCCTTTATTAAGTAGCTCGTCGTATGCTTCTTTACCAATATCAAGTTCTACTGCAATTTTCGCCATTCTATATAGAGAAATACTTGGAGCAAAGGTAAGCTTTTGAATAATTATTTGTATTATATTTTTTTCAATTTGGGAATATATATGATTATTATTGTCATTCATAGTATCACCTCTCTGTAACATAAAGTATATCATACTTAGCAAAAAAAATCAACAACTTACTGTTAGCGGATCATAGACTTTTCGCATCTATGATTTTTGTGTGTCCCTGCCAAACGGCAGGGACTCTTTTTGTTCTGTCATTCCTCGTATGTGCCTACGACTCTTCCGGAGCTTCTTCAGAGGCCTTCTTGATCTCTTTGGCCTGTATTTCTCGTGCCTCACGCTGTACGGCTAACTCATCGTTTTCCTTGATCCAGTTATCGGCAGGAACCAGTAACCATTGCGCTCGGATCGATGGGGTCAACGGGTGACAGCCCTCCCTTACGCCGTCGCTGATGATACGAAACTTTTCCTTCTGATCTTCCAGTAGGTCTACTACTTGACGGGCACGATGATAGATCTTAGCGTTACTGCTTGCCGCTTTGCCCCAAGCAAGGATGATAACCGATGCTTCGTCGGCTGCCTTCTTGATATATTGATCGTTGCTATAGTCATTGATATCGACTTCGGAACGGAAGTGCAATTTTGGGGTCAGCAGAGAGAAGAGATTGACGATGGTCACACCGCCGAACTCGCCAAGCCTTGCGATGTTGTTTACGACAAGATATGTTGTCGTATCCGTCAACACCGTATCAGCTAAGCAGGGATTAATCATAATGACACAGGCGACAGGCAACTCCTTGTTCCATACTCGTTTCCATAAAAGGCGGTGTGTCTTATCCTCGTTATATATGGCTTCACACTTGATGGTTGCTTTTTCGTTAATCATGTTTGATACCTCCTATCAGTAACCTTCAACAAATTCTTTGGTGATCTCTTCAGGCGCGTCAGCTATGGACATGATGATCACAACGGCATACTCGTTATGAATGATGTACATGGCCACGCAGATGCTCCCATACCTGTCTGCATACTCCGGGGTATGCTTGGTGTAGTTAAAGCAAGCTTTCAGTTCTTCCCTATCCGTGCCGGGAGGTGCATAGAATACAACGCCTCCGTCATCCTCGTCAACGTTTCGTTCTTCCCCGTATTGATAGGAGAGCGTACTGGTGTAGACGTAGATGATCTCCTCGGTCTTTTCATCGAGTGACGGCAGAGATTCCATGTCCGTATAATTTCCAAGCTTGTAAACCATAGGTCAGCACCTCACAGGGGAAAGAATTTCATGATGACCGTATCGGCAACCTCGGATTCCTCGATGACATCCGGATGCCAAAACATGGCTGAATACTTGTCCATTTGAGCCGGAGTGAGGGACACAAGGTTTCCTTCCTCGTCCTCAGCGACAATATAAAAGACTCCGCAAATAATATCCTTGCCGAGTCTTCTGTTGGGCTCAAGGCCGATAAGCTTTCCTTCCTCGTTGCAGAGGATGGATACGTTGTCCTCCAGGTAGACGAACTCTATGAGCCCTTGCTCGGGGGCTCCGATGGAGACGGCCTTTTGGAGAGAATCGAGATCGTTGGACAGGATTACAGGCTGAGGGTGAGCGTTGGGGGCGATCATGAGAGATTGGATGGTTTGGGGTTTCATGGGGGTTCTCCTTTACAAAAATAGACCCATAACATCATGGGTGGATGTTATGGGTCATAGAAATAATATATAAATATTGGTTCGTACTTTACGCTGATATGATAGCCTTATTTGAGCATAAAAGTGTCCCTGCACCCGAAAGCGCAGGGACAAAGTTTTAATATTCTTTGGAACGCTTAACAACCACGGGGATGAACGCACATGCGAGTAACAACAACCAAATTGTGCTGTTTACTTCGCCGGAACATCCGCCCTTAGAAGGAGTTTCTCTCGTCCCCTCGTCAGACTCGGAATCATTTGAGCTATCCGTCGTCTCCTGAGTTTCGGATTCTACATCAGTTTCATTGGTGGTTTCCGAATCCGTCGTAGGCTCGGTTCCCTTTTCTGTATCAGATTCCGTCTCCACAGGCAAAGCCTCAATAATCGACGTTTCCATCGTCACGCCGCACACCGTACACTCAGTGTGCTTTCTTCCCTCAGCGCCGGGAGCGGGATCCTGATCGACGATCCAATCGCTCTCATCATGGCCGATAGGTGCTGTAGTACCGTCCGCAAATGCATCTGCACAACGGCTACAAGTATGAGTGGTGTAACCTTCCTCGGTACAGGTAGGATCGATGACTACTGCCTTGTAATCATGGCCAAGCTTTTCAGTCAGGACTACGCCGCAAGCGGTACAAATCTGATCGTTCAAGCAATCTGCCTCAACTCCGGGCTTGTGACCAAGGGCTTCGGTCTTGCTGTCGGTATAGGTATCGTCGCAACGGCTACATGTATGAGTGGTATATCCTTCCTCGGTACAAGTAGGATCGGTGAC
>JAZREB010000235.1:0-2490 GCA_045660585.1 Faecousia sp.
GTCGCGAAGCAGACTTTGAGGTGACTGTGGACGAGGATTCCAATTATCATGTGGATACCACCGTCAACGGTGACGGTTGGATCAACGGCATCAAGTGGCGCCATTATGCCTCTGTGGATTCCATGACCCCCGGAGATACCTACGGCTACGGTACTTATCTGGTCTTTATTTGCATTGCCCCTAACGAAGGCTACCACTACGGTGCCGAAGAGGATTTCTTCGCATGGCACATGTATGGTATCGAGGGCGAATGCCGTCTGGGAACCGTAGAGCCCGTAAAAGACAAGATGGTTATGATCTACTCCTTTGATGCTACAGACAAAAAGTTTACCGTAGAAGTTGGCTATGAAGGGCTGTTCGAGTGGGGCACGGTTTCCGGCAGTGGTACCTATTACTACGGCGAAACCGCCACCCTTGTAGCCCGTCCCAATATGGGATATGCCCTTGGTTGGTGGGAGATTGACGGCTCCGAGGAAAAACTCTATGACAATCCCTGCTCCTACACCGTTATGAAAGACGAGACGATCAGGGCAATTTTTGTCCGTGCTCCTTTTGAAGACATTTGCGGTACGGATTATTATTATAAGCCCGTTGTCTGGGCAGTTGAGCAGGGCATTACCACCGGCGCAACAGAAACCCTTTTCGCCCCCGATAAAGAGTGTACCCGTGCCCAGGCTGTGACCTTCCTGTGGCGAGCCAAGGGTTGTCCCGAGCCTGTCCGTTCCCCCGGCTTTGCAGATGTACCTTACGGTTCCTATTATTATAAGGCTGTTGCATGGGCTGTGGAGCAGGGCATTACCACCGGAACTTCTAACAACTACTTCTCCCCGGACAAACCCTGTACCCGTGCACAGATCGTCACCTTCCTGTGGCGCCTGGCGAATAAGTATGACTACGGTAACACCACCATCCCCTTTACGGATGTTCCTGCCGATGCCTACTACTACGATGCCGTCCGCTTCGCTGTTGCCGATGGTGTCACCACCGGCACCACTGCCACCACCTTCTCCCCGGATAATATCTGTACCCGCGGGCAGATCGTCACCTTCCTGTGGCGCTGTCTGGCAAAGGGCTAACAGGCCCTCAGTTAAATAACATGAAAAAGTATAATAGGAGGAAAAATAATGAAAAGAATCATTTCCTTACTGCTGGTAGCAGTCTTGGCTCTGTCCCTCTTACCCCTGACCGTTTTCGCTGACGAAGACAGATGGATCATCGGCAATGTGGATATTACCGTCCCGGAACCCACTGTAGGTGCACAGATCACCGACACCTACGAGCTTCACCCCACCTGCGAAGGCTTCTATGTCGCAAGTGTCTCCTGGGATCCCGCAGACACCACATTTAAGGCAGGTGTCCCCTACTGCGTCACCATTACCGTAGAGACCGAGACCGACTTCACCTTTGAGAGCAAAGATACCATTGGCGCATTCATCAACCAGCGCCGTGCAACCATCCTTTCCGGCAGCGCCGACCAGCTCAAGCTGAGCCTCACCTTTGACCCCGTCCTGCCCAACTTTATCGATGTCAGCTATAGCTATAGCGCCGCACAAATCATGCTCCACGAGAACTTCACTCTGGAAGCACTCTACACCCTCCCCGAGGGCGCTACCAATGTAAAGCACCAGTGGTACGTTGCCGACACCCCCAACGCATGGGGCACCCCCTTAGAAGGCGCAACCTCCAAGACCCTTGGTGTTCCCAATGACGAAGAAGGGACCAAGTACTACCGCTGCCATATCACCTGCGAAGTAAACGGCGAATTCCTCAGCACTCCCACAGAAGAATTTTACACTGTACTTGTCAAGGTAGAAGGCTATGGTATGCCCTCCATGTTCTTTGAGGATGTGAAGACTTCCGACTGGTTCTATCACGATGTAGAGTTCGTATACTATGACCGTCTCATGAACGGCACCTCTACCACCCGTTTCAGCCCCAACAATCCCACCACCCGTGGCATGATCGTTACCATCCTTTACCGCATGGAGGGTTCTCCCGCTGTGACAGAAGACTGCCCCTTCACCGATGTAAAGGCCGGTAGCTATTACGAAGATCCCATTACCTGGGCCGCCGCCAACGGCATTGTTAACGGCATGGGTAACGGCATTTTCGCTCCCGACAAGAACATTACCAGAGAGCAGTTCGCCGCCATTTTCTTCCGCTATTCCCAGTATAAGGGCTGGTATGACGAGGATGATTGTGTCATGACCGGTGGATTCGCAGACCAGAACAAGGTTTCCTCCTGGGCAGAAGAAGCTGTCAGTTGGGCAATCGGCGTAGGTCTGATCAACGGCGTGAACAAAGCCGACGGTCTGTATCTGAATCCCCAGGGTAACGCCATCCGTTGCCAGGCTGCCGCCATTATTCACCGCTTCTGCGACTATTTCATGAAATAAATCAAGCCAAATTCCGGGGCCATCCTATAACATAGTGATGGTCCCTCCCCCCCTTTCCCCCTTATTTCCACGAACCTCCCTCTCCAACAAGACA
>JAZREB010000236.1:0-2893 GCA_045660585.1 Faecousia sp.
CTCATGGGATCCGTAGGCTATATTTCCTTCCGCAAGTATCCTAAGTCCCCCGAAGGGCTCCCCATAGAAGTGCTGATCGTTCGGGATGCCGATCGGATCGATGCCATGGGGGCAATGGGAATTGGCAGAACCTTCGCCTACGGCGGAGCCAAGGGTCGTCCCATGGAAGAGAGCATAGCACATTTTGAAGAAAAGCTACTGCACCTATATGATCTACTGAGTACACAGGGGGCAAAAACCCTCGCCCTTCCCCGTCACAAACTGCTGACGGAATTCTATAGGGCATACAGAGAAGAACAGGCTATCATCAATAAAATTCCATAGGGTTATTGAACCTGAGGGACAAGCTGTGTTTTGCTTATTTATACCCAATATATCCGGAACCTTCCCTACCCCTTTGGGGGTGGGGAAATTTTTTTGAAAGAAAATTCTACTTTTTTCTGTACATTTGGACAGTTCTGTGCTATACTATAGAGTAGGATTTTAATCAAATTAGAAACAGAAGGAGGCAGAAATATGAGCTTAGATCAGTCTAACTTCGTAATTCTGGAGGACGTGCTGAAAAAATACACCGGCACCGAAGAAACCGTAACCGTTCCCGAGGGCATTCGTGCCATCGGTTGGGGCGCCTTCGCAGACAATACCACACTGCGTTCCGTTACCCTGCCCGAGGGTCTGCTCCGTGTGGGTGTAGAGGCCTTTGCCGGCTGTACCGCATTGCAGGAAGTCATCCTCCCCGCAAGTGTAGAATACATCAATTTCTCCGCTTTTGCCGGCTGTGAGAGCCTGTGGTCCCTGGTCATCCCCAGAGATGCCGTTGTAGCACAGAACGCCTTTGACGGGTGCACCGCCCTGTCCGAGCCCCGTTATATCGAGGCCGAAGAACCCGTAGAAGAAGGCACCCTGGTGATAGCCGAGGGCACCGAGGAGATCGGTGACTATGCCTACGCCGGCCGTGCAGACATTATTAAGGTCGTCCTCCCCGAGGGTTTACTCACCATCGGCAAGGGCGCTTTCGAGGGCTGTACCAAGTTAGAGTCCGTTAACATTCCCAAGACCACTACTTACATGGGTGAGCGTTGCTTCTACGGCTGCTCTTCCCTGAAGATCATCGGTCTGCCCCAGAGCCTGACGGAGCTGACCGAGGAATGCTTCCGTGGTTGCAGCAGCCTTACCATGGTTTCCATTCCCAAAACCGCCGAGGTTGTTGGCGCCCGTTGCTTCGCCGATTGCTTGGCACTGGTCACCTTGAGCGTGCAGGACGGCGTACGCTGTCTGGGCCCGGGCTCCTTTGAAGGCTGTATCGGTCTGAAGGAGCTGGCTCTCCCCGAGAGTCTGACAGAACTGGGCACCGGCGCATTCCGTAGCTGCTCCAACCTGAAGAAGGTTAAGCTCCCCACCCAGCTTGAGCACATCGGTGCATGTGTGTTCCAGCGTTGCACCAGCCTCAGAGACATTACCCTGCCCCAGGAGTTAGAGACCATCGGCGCATCTGCTTTCGAGCACTGCTGGTCCCTGCAGGAACTCATCGTTCCTCCCTCTGTGCGGGTACTGGGCAGATCCGTGTTTAAGGATTGCGCCCGTCTGCGTAGTCTGGATCTGCGTTGCCGTAAGGTCAACATCGGCTCCCTGGCATTTGAAGGCTGTGTGGGCATGACCGACCTGTCCCTGCCCATGGCATACGAGCTGGAGACCCCGGAGATCTTCTCCGATTGTCCCTGTGTACGGGAGGAAAACGGCTTCTTCTTTATGGAAGATACCCTGATCCGCTGTGATGAAGAGACCGCCTTCGACCAAGAGGGCAACCTGAACCCCATCCCCGATTGGGTCAAGAAGATCGGCTCCCACGCTTTCTGCGGTTGCGAAAAGCTCCGTCAGATCACCCTTCCCCAGAACCTCACAGAGATCTGGGCAGGTGCCTTTGCCGATTGCCCCAATTTAGAGACTGTCGTTCTGCCCAAGAACCTCCTTCGTCTGGATGCCAACGCTATGCGTAACTGCACCGCCCTGACCTCTGTGGAGTGCCCCAAGGCAGACCGTGACGACGAAGAAACCCCGGATCCCAAGGTAGAGATCACCAAGGGTATCACCATTCTGGGCGAGAGTGCCTTTGCCGGTTGTACCGCCATTACCAAGGTAGTCATCCGTAAGGGTGTAGAAGAGATCGAAGAGAACGCCTTTGCCGGTTGTACCGCATTGGAATCCGTTGCCTTCCCCACCAGCCTCAACTCCATCTGGGACGGTGCCTTTGCAGGCTGTAGCTCCCTTGCCAAGGTCGCCATTCCCAAGGCTCTTTACAAGCTGGGCAACAACGCATTCGAGAATTGCACCGCACTGCGGTTTGTCTCCTTTGCAAACGGTAGCGGTAACGTTGGGGAGAACGCCTTTACAGGTTGCAGCGCACTGCAGACCCTCCGTCTCAGTGAGACCAACAGCAAGATCGGCGCAGGTGCCTTTGCAGGCTGTAGCGCACTGCGTACCCTGACCCTACCCGAAGGTGTCACCGGTATGGAAGAAGAGGCCTTTGCCCGCTGTACCTCCCTGCGCACCGTGACCCTGCCCCTGAGTATGGAAAAGATTGCCCCCACCGCTTTCGCAGGAAGCACCAAGGTCACCCTGATCCAGAACGAAGAGGGCATTGCCAAGGCATATTGCCTGGAAAACAACCTGAAATTCAAAGCCCTGGGCGAGGAATGATCCCTCCCCCATCGCCGGATAGAACATATCCTCCCCCGACAGAGTAAATTCTGCCGGGGGAATTTTTTGATTTTTTGCGCAAAATAGAAAGAATATGTGAAATGAACAAATCACAGTTTATCGCTCTGTTTGATGCGCAAACCATCGTATCTCACCGTAGGGGCGACCTGTGGTCGCCTGCCTGTTTTGAAGAGAG
>JAZREB010000237.1:0-1744 GCA_045660585.1 Faecousia sp.
CCCTGGATCATAAATCCGGGAATTACACGGTGGAAAATCAGGCCATCATAAAAGCCTGCATTAGCAAGGGAAATAAAATTGTAAACAGACTGGGGAGCGATCTCGGGATACAGCTCGGCAGTAATAACGGAGCCGTTAGCCAGCTCGAAGGTTGCAATGGGATTTGCCATATCAACGATTCCTTTCTTTCATAGCACGGTCGATCTGACGGCGTGCGTCTTTATTTGCAGCATCCTGACGTTTGTCATAGAGCTTTTTGCCTTTACACAGGGCGATCTCCACTTTCACACGGGAGTTCTTTAGGTATACGGCCAGGGGAATGATGGCATTACCCTCTAACTTTACCTTAGAATGGAGCTTCATGATCTCACGCTTGTGGAGAAGAAGGCGTCTGGAGCGCAGGGGATCTTTGTTAAAAATGTTACCCTGCTCATAGGGACTAACGTGCATCTGACGGATCCACAGCTCCCCATTCTTAACCTGACACCATGCCTCTTTCAGGTTGAAGGTACCCAGACGGATGGACTTTACTTCTGTTCCGAATAATTCGATACCGGCTTCGAAACGTTCTTCCACAAAATATTCATGGAATGCCTTTTGGTTTTTGGCTAAGATTTTCACGCCTTTGTCCATGGTCTGTACCTCCTTTACCTATTGTTTTCACTCTTATTATATCATATCTGTCAAGTCCTCAAACAGGAATTTGCCAAAGTCTTCCACCGTCTCAAAGTAAAGTTTCACATGCTCTTTCATATCCCTGCGGATCCACCTGGATTCGTGGGACCAGCCTGCACAGCCAAAGGGAACTGCGCATGCTTGTGCCATATCACGCCCGCTACGCATATCATCCACCATCAATATCTCTCCCGGTTTCAGGTCAAAACGCTCCATAATATCCTGTAGCGTATAGGGATGGGGCTTTCGGAGATCCTCTCCCAACTCCCAGGCATAAACCGCATCGGGGAGAAATCCAAAGTTTTTCTCATAATCACGGCGAATATTTTCTTCACCGGAGTGAGAGGATACGCAGATCACCCCTCCGGCCTCACGGAAGCGACATAGGATCTCTCCGATCCCACCATATACCGCCGGCATATGGGTGCGAACATATTCTTTCCAGAAAACGAACTGATCTGTGATTTCTTCTTCTGTCATACCCAAACAATCACGGCACATACCGGTATAGTTATGCTTATAACACAACTCACAGAATTCTTCATATGTTAAAGTTCTATCGGGGTGGGTTTCCTTTAATCCTATGATAAATGCGGGATAATTCACCGTTTTACCACTCTCTACCACCGTATCATCATGATCCAGTACAAGGCATTTGAATTTCATGCTATATCACCTCTCTTGACACATATCATATCAGAAAAACGTGCAAAAATCAATGCTGCGAAATATCTCAAAAAACCCCTTGCAAAATGAACAATTGTTTGATATAATAAAAAAGAAGTGAGGTGATGGGAATGAATGTAGAAATGATCTCCGTCTGCGGTTCGGACGGCAGAATCACACCGATCCGTTTTCGCATGGAAGGGGAAGATCAGCAGATGCAGGTCGTTCCCATTCTTCAGGTCATGTATTGTAACCCCATACAGCAGGCCGGGATCGATGCTCTGCAATATCTCTGCAAAGGTCGAGTCCGGGAACAAGAAAAGCTCTTTGAATTACGCTACACCCTAAAGACCCATTGCTGGTCCATCTTTCGTGTCGTATACTGATTCTTCCATTGACAAGA
>JAZREB010000238.1:0-3091 GCA_045660585.1 Faecousia sp.
GATGCTTTAATACAAGCCGAGTGTAAATGAACTCCACAAGGATCACTGTGGCTTCCAGCCCAAGTCCGACAAAAACGATCGTAAGACTGTTTGGGAAAATCGGCAACAGTACAAAATACAGAAGGATCCGTAAAATAAGAACAGATAGCTTCAGCGTATTGCTGAATATGAAACGGTTGTAACCGGCCATTATACCGAAGTAAAAATTCTCATACATATGAAGGATCATCTGCAGAATCATAAGTGCAAAAAGTTCCTTCGCCCTAAGGATCTCTGCAGGAGTGAATGCTGAAAAAGAAGATTCCAGCATGGGATACAGGATCAGACCCATCACAACCATAGCAGGTGTAAGAATCACTACCTGGATCAGACCCATAGCAGAGAAATTCTCCGATTGTTCCCGTTTCCCTTCGGCGTTCATTTTAGCAATAAACCGTTGCATCGTACCGCCGATACCCATTTCCAGAACAGACACCATGGCTGTCATACCGGCAATGGTCTTATAAACACCGTATTCGCTGGTTCCAAGTTTCCCCAAAAGGAAGGGAGAAACGATCATCCCATAAAATGCATTGGTAAAAATCAGAATGTAGGAAAGCAGCGCACCGTATTTAACTTCACTTTTTCTCATGGACAAGCTCTCTTTCACGTTGGATCAGGCGGTTAAATTCTGTTTCCCAATTGACTTCGCGGGATAGATGACAGGCATTGTCTGCCAATCTGTTATAGAGAGCCTTATCCTCATAAAGGGTTCTGACAGCCTTGGCAAAGCATTGGGGGGTATTCTCCTCTAAAATGATGCCAAAGTCGTATTTCTCATTTAAGTACCGATGCTCCGGAATATCGGACATGATCACAGGAAGCCCTGCCGCCGCATATTCAAAGAGCTTGTTAGATACGGATAATTTAAAATTCAAGCAAGCAGGCTCCGTAATGGCTACACCCACATGGGACTTAGATGCCTCGGGAATCAGTTCTTGCACCAGGACACCGGGATAGAAACGAACATTCTCTGCCTGTAGCTCCTCAACACGGCGACGTAGCTGATCTTCCATCCGACCAAAGCCACGCATTGCCAAAGAGACTTCCGGCAGATCCTTCAGCAATTCGGCCGCTTCTACCATAATGTCATATCCTCGGCCCTCGTAAAATTGTCCGTGGTTCAGAACCTCAAAGCCATGACACTTCCCTTCGGACAAAGAGATCTCTCGCTTCAACGCACAATTTGTCACGACCATGGGTGTGGGGATCCCATATATCTCTGCAAAATAATCGGCAGCGGCATGGCTGACACAGACCATTTGATCTAAACGGCGGCACATACGCTTTTCATTCCGGCGAACGTACCGAGCCAGAATCGCAGGCAGAGCCATGGTAACTTCGTTCTCGGCATAGATTTCATGGGAATCATAGATCAAAACACAGCCCAATTTTTTGGCGGCGCTATAGGCAGGTACCAGGGCGTTATAATCATTGGCATGGATCACCTGGGCCTTTGTCGCAACAATCGCATCGCTTAAGGCTTGATTACGCAGTCGCTCTCTCAGGATCTTTTTAATGGGTGACCTCTGCTTGCCGGCATATTTTTCCATATGGACAATATTGGTGGGAGCAGGGATCTGCTTGACCTTTTCTGCATCGTAGCGTGCACATTTATGTCCGACTACGCTGACCTCATGACCACAACGGATATATTCTTCGATCTGTTTCCGTACACGGGGATCATACCAGACGGAATTCATCACGATTACACAAATTTTCAGTTTGTTGTTCATCGGATTCTCTCCTTCCTGAGAGCTTCTTTAGTCCCCGCTTCATATCGGGCTTCCGTCGCAGGCGATTGCGTTCTTGGATCGCAGCGTAGGCAAAACCCAGAGTAAAGAAAAAGTAGGGTTCAAGCAAATAAGAATTAGACAGTAATAATTTAAAGATATAGGCAAAAAACACCGCTAAATAGAAATCCAGTGCTTCCGCCTGTTTTGTCCTGCGCATATGGAGGAATGCCAAAACAAAGATGTAAATTACGTAGCCCAAGAGTGCAAGTCCGCCAATGATGCCGTAATGGATCATAAACTCCAAGAAAATGTTATGTGCGTAGAAGCCACCTGCCACTCTGCGATCGGAGAAGATACCCAATCCAAGCAAAGGATACATCTTGATGTATTGCCACACTCTGCTTGAGATTTTATCGCGACCGGAAGTACTTGTAATTTCGCCGCTCTCCAGCTTTTGAAATATTCTGAGACTAAATCCGAATTTCTCAGCCATATCATAGAGGAAATCCAGAAGGCCGAAAGCAAACAGTGCTAACATAAAGGACGTGGTCAATATTAAAAACAGAACAGGCCGTTTCAGTCGCCCGGAAAATAAAATGGTAAAGATCACAAACACGCCCAAGCACAGCAGGGAGCCTCTGTTCCCCAAAAACAGCAATTGCACACCGCCTAAGGCAAAGCCCGCGATTTTCCACGGATCGGCCTTCCGTAATAAGGAAGAAAACACGAGGCAAATATGAGGCAGTAGCATATAGGCAGAATGCATATCTCCCGTTCTCAGGGTTTTACCGTCTGTAACACGGAAGAACAGCATGTATGCAAAATACGCAAAAACCGTTACGAGAGAAATGGTATTAAGGATATTTAACACTCGTTCCCGATTGATGCGGTAGACACAAGCTCCCACAAGGAACATGGGAATAGATTCTTTCACGACCACTTCCCAATAATCTTCATAGTATAGCTTGTTCAAGGGAAAGAACAAATAATGTAAGGCAAAAAAACCGCAAAAACCAATGACTATGAACATTTCCTTTACGTACAGTCCCCGAATTACCTCTGCAATAGCTAAGAGGAATATTCCCACATATACAATGGAAATGATCATATCGGCATGCTTCCAAACATAAGGAACCTTCATCATAAACACCCGAAGGAAAGGCAGAAGAATACTGTCTGACCACACCAGTGCCATTAAGATGGTGAAGCATATATAATTTCTTTTCGTATCATTTTTAATCAAACTACTATGCTTCATTTCCTCATTCATCCTTAGATATCCTTATGAAAGGAACTCAGTATAAAATCAAAAACAT
>JAZREB010000239.1:0-1735 GCA_045660585.1 Faecousia sp.
ATGAGTCTGGATAGAATCTAATATAGAAAAGCCTTCTTCAATCATGAAATTCCAATCATCTTCAATCCCCATAAACCGGATGAATTTTCTTCCCCGGAAATTTGCGGGCGTAAACTGACTATAGGTTTCTTTCGGGTTAAAGCGTCGTTCAGCGTAGGTACCATACATAGACATCAGACCAATTGTAAGATAGTTACTCTTTTTCCTCTCATTTGAATAATATGGAGATTCCGGATCTATGTATATGCGACGATCTCCGTATGATATCGTTTGAATAATGCCATCTCCTATACACCGAACATAGATAGACCCCTTTTTTACAAATCCACAAGCCTTGCATTTCTGATTAAACGTAGATTTCAGCATTTTTCTCCTCCTAATTACAGTTCTATACCACCAAAGCAACTACAACAGCACTTAAAGCAGAAACTGTATAATAAGCTGCAGCAGCATAAAGACCAACAACAGCCGCCTCCATTGCCACTTCAGTTACTTCTTCAGCAGTCGGAAGATAGTAGTAATCATATTTAACAATACCCATTCTATCATACCAATACCCAATTATATACTGTCCCTCGCCATCATTGTCCCCTTTCAAAAAACAACCAGCCGGAATGTATTCTCCGATTTTCAGTTCTCCTTGTTCTTGACGCTGGAATATTCCATTATATACATAATTCGTAAGTTGTGCTGTAGCATAGATAAATGAACATGAGTAAGCGCTGCTATGTCTTTTTACTTCCCATATTTCTCCCGTAGAGGGCCTATATAAATCGCAAAATCCATATATATGCTTTTTGTATGGCTCTTTATACCGCATATATGTGTATTTTCTTACAATTTCATTATTTTGCTTGCATATATCATCTAACACAAAGTCATGGATTTGACCGCTTGTATAGTATGTACCATATGGATCCGTGCTGAAAACAGGGTTGTTTCCGCAATATGCATACATGTTCGAGCCAAGAAATCCCTGCCCTGTACTTGTATATATGTCTGCATTGATAAATCTTCGATTCGCCGGATCGTAGTATCTGCTCTGCAAGTAGTAGAAGCCGGTCTCGGTATCGTAGTAGTAGCCGCGGTAGCGGAGGGGATTTAGGTGGGCAATAGCTAAGGAATTGGTGATGGCTGTTCCATCATCATCGGTGACAGAAAGAAGTTCGCCCCAGGCGTTATAGGTGTAGTGGGCTACTACATTGCAGTCGGAATCCAGAAGGGCGACTACATCCCCTTGGAGGTTCAGGACATAGTAGTAGGTGGCAAAGGTTTCGCCGCCGTCATAGGAGTAGTTCAGCGCGAAAGGTCTGCCAGCGGTATCGTAGATGAAATCCAACACCCAATCCCAAGATGCAGATTGGACAGTTTCTCTGACTATCTTTCCGCTCTGGGTAATATAGTCGTGATACGCACCATCGATAATTTTCCTTGTACGAATTCCCTCGGAATCGTAGTCATAGGTGTAGGTCTCTCCGTTGGTGGTCAGGCTCTTTAGCTGTCTGCCATGTTCCCATGTCAGGTTGGTGTAGAGCTGTTGGCCGTTACCGTAGGTTAGAGGATTGCCGATGGCGTCATATTCCAACTCATGGGTAGTATGTCCACAGGTTACGGAGGTCAGCAGATCCTTCCATTCCCCGGTGTTATCAGAACAGATTTAAACTTCAAATTTCCGTTTGTTGAGCTGTTTCCCAATTGTGGTAGGGGCTTTCTTAAGGCTCCCTTGTGTAAAGGG
>JAZREB010000240.1:0-2565 GCA_045660585.1 Faecousia sp.
CGATGTGCAGACCTGCTTCCCGGGCGTATTCGTGGATGGCCTTGCTCCGCATTTGCTGTTGGGGATTTTTATAAATATAGGGAGCGAAGTACAGCAGAACCTCACTGCCGGAATCTTGGATCAGCTTCACGGTCTTTTCCAGATATTCCATGTATGCGGGCTCTAAGGGCAGGGACTCTACAGTATCATAGTCGGCGGGGGCGATCTCTATGGGAGTGTTGCCGGACAGAAGGGCGAAGCCTTTCATGGGATCGGTTTTCTTCCTGTAGCTCAGATCGAAATCTGCGGAGGTCAATTCATTCCAGCGAGTATGATATTTCATGAAATTAAAATAATAATTCTCCTTGGAATCGGCGGTGTTCAGATCCCGGATCATCCGTAGCTTGTTGAGGCTTAGGGGCAGGGAATCCACTGCGTTGTGGGCGGCGGCTTCCGAGGTGGGATAGACATCCAGCAGATACATATAGGCCTCTAAAATGACCAGAGAAGGACTTTGATGCTCCAGAGCTTCCTTGATATAGTAATAGGTAGCTTCCACAGGCTGTTCCTGCGTTGCCAGAACGTAGGAACGCAGTCCGGTCTGCTCGTAGATATACAGGGGATCCATACTGCAATACATGTGACTGGAGCCGAAGGCCAGAAGATCGAAGCTATCCGGCTCTTCGTTATAGAAGCCGTTGATTTTCATGGTGTAATTCCATGCGCCTGTAAGGGTTTTCCGTTCAAAAACAGCGGTGGTATACAGCAGTAACACCGCGACCAGTGCCAAAAACAGCACCCGTCTGAGGATGGAGAAGACTTTTTTTCTTAACATGTGTAAGCCTCCTTAGAACTGCATGTAGATGAACTGAGACGCATCGAAGCCCGGGCCGTAGACACCCAGAATGGCGATGGTCAGTATGGCGAGAATGTAAATTGCATAGCGGAACCAAGTCATTTGTCTTTCAATGGATCTGCGGACGGAGCCCTTCTGCTGAAGCACGGAGACCGTGAAGAGGACTGCCACAGACAGACCGAGGATCAGCCATTCCACCATTGTTAAGCCCAGAGCAGTCAGACCGCCTGTAGACAGGACGTTCAGATCCACTCGACGGATGGACAGGAGCATAGATACAGCCGCCTCCGTAGAGGGGGCGCGGAAAAATACCCAAGCAAAGCTTACCAGACCGAAGGTGAAAAGCTGTTGCAACAGACGGAAGGAGAAGCACTCTGTGCGGACCCCCAGACGTTCATACAGGCTGTAGCGGGGCTTCTTCGTCAGTCCGCCGATGATCTGGTACAGCGCATGGAGCATGCCCCAGACGATGAATTGGAAGCCTACACCGTGCCACAAACCGCTTGCAAGGAAGACCAGGAAAAGGTTCAAATACTTCCGTCCCGTGCCCTTGCGACTGCCACCCAGAGGGATGTACAGATAATCACGGAACCAGGAGGACAGGGAGCAGTGCCATCTGCGCCAGAAGTCCTGAACACAGGTGGCCAAGTAGGGATGCTTGAAATTCTCCGCAAGCTCGATCCCCAAGGACTGAGACAGACCGCGACAAATATCCACACAGCCGGAGAAGTCTGCATAGATCTGGATGGCATACAGCAGGGCGGCGATCAGGATCTGCAAACCGCCGTAGGAAGCATAATCCCCAAAGACCTGATCGACCACAATGGCGGCGCGGTCGGCGAGAACCATTTTTTTAAAGAAGCCGTAGAGCATGAGACTCAAACCGGCTTTGAATTGGGCGAAGTCTACCTTTTGAGGCTCCCGAAGCTGAGGGCCCAATTGGTCATAGCGGGAGATGGGCCCCTGCAAAATAATGGGGAAATAGCACATGTACAGCAGGTAGGAGAAGAAATTTTTCTCCGCGGCATATTTTTCCCGATACACATCTACGCAGTAGCTGATGGCCTGCATGGTGTAGAAGGCTATGCCCAGAGGCACAAGGATCTGCAATGTGGGGGACTCTTTCCCTAAAATGCCATATATGATCCCCAGAGAGAAATTCAGATATTTCACAAGGATCAGCAGACCTAAATTGATCACGATGGAAAGAGTCAGAAGGAATTTTTTCTTCTTGGGAGAAGCCTTTTCCATGAGCAAGGCAGGGATGAAACTGCAGAGGATGGTAGCCCCTAAGTAAACAAATGCCTTCAATCCGAAGCAACTGTAGAAAAACAGACTGCCCATCAGCAGGAAGACAGGGCGTAGCTTTTTGGGCAGGAGAAAATAGCCCAGAAAGATCCCAGCGGTGAAGACAAGGAAGGACAGAGAGATAATGGACATGATAAATCCACCTTTTAAGCTATATTTTTGTTCTTATACAAAGGAAAAAACGGAAAAAAGCTTGTGTTTTTTTAGGAAATGTGATACCATAAGAACCGCTTCGGCTTACAGTTCCACGTCAATGGAGCGTCTGTCCGTGCGGATGCTCTTGCACAGGGCGGAAACTGCCTGATGACGGGGATCGATCTTATAGCGTTCCACATCCTCCAAGCTGTCAAAGTCGGAGATCAGTATGGCGTCATAGGCACTGCCCGGCACGGCACTTCTGTGGGTCTCCATGGCGCGGATCA
>JAZREB010000241.1:0-6676 GCA_045660585.1 Faecousia sp.
TCTGGCCGGTTGCACCGTAGCAGGAGAAGATGCCGGTGGTATTGTAACGGATGGTGTTGGACTTCTTCTCGTTGAGAGAAGTGATAGCAGCCTCACCGTTAGCAGAAATGGTAATGGTCCAGGAAGCGTTTACATCCTTGGTATCCTGAGTCCGCAGGAGGTTGCCGCTGTCCTCGGAAGCGTAGAGATAGCCGGGGAAATCGCCGTTGGTAGCATAGAGGGCATAGGTGTTCTCGGTGACACCGGATTCCAGAGTGACGATCTGGGTTCCCTCGTCATAGCTGCAACGGTCGTATGCCTTAACAACCAGACCGTAGTCGCGGTTGTTAGCCTTCTGGGTGATACCCAGAGCGAAGTCGTAGTCCTTGGTAACGATAATGATCCGGTCACCGGAGCTCAACTGAGAAACATCGGTCACAAGCTGTGCCTGATTCTCTCCCAGTGTGGGAGGAACGTAGATGGTATAGGTGAAGGTGACTTCCTTGCTGTCTTCCTTTCCTTCCAGAACAGCCTTGACAGTGAGGACGGTGTCTTCGTTAATGGTGAGAGCCTCGGTATAGGTCTGCCATTCGCCGGAACCGATCTTATAAAGAATGGTAGCACCTTCCGTAGCGCAGGTCAGTTCCACCACAGTGCCTGCATCGATGGTGCCGGACTTGACGCTTGCCTTGGGGGTAGCAACCACGTTAGAGGGCTGTACGGTACCGCTGACCAGATAGAAACGGATCGCGTACATTGCCTCAGAGGGATTATAGTATGCAGACCAGTAGTTCTTATCTGCGTACCATTCCAAGTAGGTGCCCTGACCACTGCCGACGAAGAACTCGTCGTCCTTGCCTTCGATCTTGGTCAGAGTCCAGTTGGTAGCCTCGTCTGCAAAGCCCAAATGGGTGCGGTTTACAACTGCCAGCTTCTGTCCATCCTTGGAGGTGAAGCTGTAGGTGCCATCCTCGTTTGCAGTTACGGTCCAGATATTCTCATCGGTGTAGTTGGCAAGCAGATCGTCGTTATCGGTGATAGCCAACCCGGTGCCTGCGAGATCCTGATTCTTTTCAGTATCCACAATGGCATTGCTCAGAGCCATGCCATAGGTGGGGTTATAAATAATAACCTGATCCCCAGTTGTGATGGTATCGGTGAATCCACCTGCGGCACCTGCGAAGAACTGCATCAGATATGCGCCGGAGTTATAAGACTGGAAGCTATAGACAGTATAGTTGCCCTTATAGTATTCCAGAGCCATGGTGTTATTGGAGACGGCCTTTACAAAGAAGCCTCCCTCCCCTGCCTCTACAGTCCACAGGGAGCCATCGGACTCTGCATCTTCAAAGGTCAGGTTGTTGGCACTGCCGCCAAAGGTCAGGTATTGGCCTGCCTCGTTGAGGAAGCTGTAGTAGCCGTCTGCGTCAATGACAACAGTCAGCGCTTCCATTTCCTCGGTAATTTCCAGCTGATCGTTTTCTACATTGCCCGTAACAGAAGCCAACTGGGTTCCGCTAACGACAGAGGTCAGAACAGCCTTATTCTTGGGGTTGTATACATAGACCACTGCTCCGTTTTCCAGCTCCGTTACCAGATCTGCATATTCGCCGTCCTTGGGTTCCGTGGGCTGGGTAGGTTCAGTGGGCTCGGTCTCCGTAGGCTCGGTAGGTTCCGTTTCTGTGGGTTCTGTGGGCTCCGTGGGCTTTACTTCGCCGCCCAGTACCCAGAATTCCAGAGTCTCGCCGGAAATATTACCGGTGGCATAAGCCTTGTAGCATCTCCAGTCGGGAGTATTGCCTGCATAGACGCCCAGATAACGGGTAGTACCGCCACCATCATCGGCAGACAGGTAGTTATCGGGGATCAGTGTCCAGACCGTTGCGGTTTCGCCGATCTTTACACCGTTGTTGGTTGCGGTGATGTAGAGATAGCTCTCTCCGGTCTTGATGTAGTAGCCACCCTCGGTGGGAACGATGTTCCAGCCATACGCTGTAGCATCCCCGGCAGTTGCAAGGGTGTCTCCGCTTACAGTTGCGGTATCAGCCAGGGGCTGTCCGCTGGTGCCTAAGTTGCCCGTAGGCAGAACATAGGTCACGCCCTCTTTGGTCATGGTGATGGCGACGGTATCGGTAGCCTCAATGGCTTCAAAGGCTATCTTAGTCCATGCAGTCTCTTCGCTCTTTGCAAAGACCATGCCGGGAACCAGAGACAGTACCATAGCCAGTACCAATAACCATGACAGGATTCTGCGCTTCATGTTTCTTCCTCCTTGAATGTTGTGTTTTCCCTTCCAAGGGGGTAGCGATCCCCCTTTTCCAAGTAATTCCATTATAACACAGACCCTCCGTCAAAAGCAACCGTAAGACAGGCTATATTCTTTAAAAAACTGAAAAATCCCCTCGTTTCCGAGAGGATTTTTCCCTAAATCAGAATATCCACAGACCATAGGCGCGCATGATGATATATGCTGTATAAGCAACATATACCAGTACGCAAACTGCGCCTTCCAGACGTCCGGTTTTTCTCTTGGTGAATGCGAAGATGAACATCAAAACAGAAATACCAATGAGGATCGATGTATCAATAAAGAATGAACCATCAGCAGAAATAGGCTTAATGACACCGGTAATACCCAGAATAAACAGGATATTGAAAACACAAGAGCCAACAGCATTACCCATTGCGATACCCGGCTCATTCTTTCGAGCCGCAACAATAGAAGTAACCAGTTCGGGAAGAGAGGTTCCGATGGCAACGATGGTAAGTCCCACCAGAGTCTCACCCATGCCCAAATTGATTGCAATGGTCTTGGCATTGTTGACAACAAGCTGTCCGCCACCGATAATGGCCGCAACACCGATCACAGAGAGAATAATACTCTTGAGCCAGGAGTATACCTTGGGAGATTCTTCTTCCTCGTTGTTCTTCAGTGCGCTCTTAGCAAGGATAAACATATATGCGGCAAAGAGTACCAGCAGAATAATGCCATCCACACGGCTGAGCTTACCATCCAAGAGCATAACAAGCAGTGTAATGGTGATGCCGAAATTCACAGGAAGATCTCGCTTGAGCACAGCCTTATCCGTAACAATGGGCATAATGACGGAGGAAATACCCACAACCATCAGCAGATTGAAAATATTCGACCCAATGACATTGCCCAGAGAGATAGCATTGTTGCCACTAATGCTGGCAGAGATACTAACTGCGGCCTCCGGCAGACTGGTGCCCATAGATACAACTGTCAGACCGATGATGAGAGCAGGAACCTTTAGCTTCCCTGCAATGGAGGATGCACCGTCAACAAAGAAGTCTGCACCCTTGACCAATAGTACGAAACCAACGATCAATAAAACATATTCCATATTTCGTCTCCTTTTCAAAAATATTTCGTTCTCTAATTACCATGGATACAATGCCACAAAATCCCCTATTTGTCAAGAAAAATCTTTGCAAAAACAAAACTTCCCGTCACATTGTTTCTAACAGGGTAATTTAATCTAAAAAAGCTCTTGACTTTATGCTTTTTCTGATGCATAGTATTACATACAACCTTTTATCGGAGGTTCTATATGAAAGAATTTACCATCGGCCCTAACGATGCAGGACAGCGTTTGGATCGTTTCCTTGCAAAATCCGTCCCCCTGCTCCCTGCCTCCCTTGCCCAGAAATACATCCGCCTAAAGCGGATCAAGCGGAACAACGCCCGTGCCAATCGAGACGACCGTCTGGTACAGGGCGATACTCTGCAATTATATATTAACGACGAATTTTTCGACACGCCCCGAGAAGATAACGCCTACTTAACCGTAACGGCTCCCAAGCTGAACATCGTCTACGAAGATGAGCACATCATCCTCGTGGATAAAAAGCCCGGAGTCGCCGTCCACCCCCACGACGGTGCGGGATACGGCAGAACCCTCATCGACCACATCCAGGCATATCTCTATGCCAAACGGGAGTGGCGTCCCCGAGAGGAGCACTCCTTCACCCCCGCCCTGTGTAACCGTATCGACCGCAATACCGGTGGCATTGTCATCGCCGCCAAAACGGCGGAAGCCCTGCGGGTCATGAACCAGAAGATCAAGGATCGGGAAATGGACAAGCGGTACCTTGCCATTGTAGAGGGCACTCCCAAGCCCCGGGAGGGGGTTCTGAAGGGCTATCTCTTTAAGGATGCCGCCAAAAACCGTGTTTTCGTCACCGACAAGCCCCAGGCTGGCTCCAAGAGCTGTGAGACCCGCTACAAGGTTTTAGAAAGTCGGAACGGTCTGTCCTTGGTAGAATGTGAGCTCATCACCGGCCGTACCCACCAGATCCGCGCCCAGTTCGCCCACGCCGGCCATCCCCTCTTAGGAGACGGCAAATACGGCAAACTAAACAAAAACTTCGACCGCCGTTACCAAGCCCTCTATTCCTACAAACTCTCCTTCACCTTCACCACCGAGGCAGGCGCCTTAGAATACCTGAACGGAAAGAGTTTCAAAGTCAACAAAGTGGACTTTGTAGAAGAATACTTCCCCAAATAAAAATCAGAGCTATATTGCTAAGATCCATGATCCTTTCAATATAGCTCGTTTTTTAACAGGTTTTTATTCCAACATTTTTTCCTCTTCAGCAGATACATACATTTCCTCTGTTTTAAGCATTGCAGTTACCAACATTGTCCGCACATGCTCTGCATTAGTTGGTTCTTGTAGCGCATCCACAGCATCCGATATTGCTCCGCATAGAACCCCATACATTTTTTGATAGAGAGCTTGTCCCATAAGAACCTCCTAACAATCATTCGTCCCAATAATTACAACACAAAGATTTTATCTCTCTGTAATCGTAGCTACCTCTACATTATAGTAAATATATTTACTAAAGCCAATAGTAAACCTATATTTTAGTGTAGAATAACACAAAAGTTAAGGTGGTGACTTTTGTGGAATATTATGCAAAGAAAATCAGAGATCTACGGGAAGATCATGATCTAACCCAAACACAAATCGCTGAATATCTGAAAACCTCTCAAACAATGTATGCTCGTTATGAACGTGGCGCCAGCGAACTCCCCATTCGTCACTTAATTGCGCTGTGCAAGTTCTACAATGTATCATCTGACTACATTCTCGGTCTAACCACCAACAATCGTTTAAAACAGAAATAAAACAGTGAGACTATATTCATTATCTCACTGTTTTATTTTGTAAGCTACTTAGCAAAAGCTGTTGCAGGTCAATCCATGAACTGCAACAGCTTTTTTTATGCATTTTCTTCCAGCCAGGATTTCATGGCCTCACGACCTTCTTCGCTCATGGGGAAGGTTTGGGTTTGTTCCATTTCGCTGAGCTCGTAGCACTTCTCCCCTCGCCAGATCTCTACAGCCATGGAGCTTGCGGCCATGTCTACCTCTTTTGGGGTGGCCATGGTGATGTTGGGCGCAATACGGAATCGCATATTGCCACAACTCCCCGTAAAGATATTATTATTGGCGAAGGTCAGGAGGGTGGGAATATAAATATCTACCATGGTTTATTCAGCCATGAGGGCTTCCATCTCGTCGATGAGCTCGCCGAAGAGAGCCAGAGCCTCTTCTACAGGCTGGGTGGTGCTCATATCGACACCGGCACCCTTCAGAAGGTCAATGGGGCTCTTACTGCAACCACCGGACAGGAATCCCAGATAGTCTTCTACTGCGGGTGCACCTTCCTTCAGGATCCGACGGGACAGGGCGATAGCGGCGGCATAGCCCGTAGCATACTGGAATACATAGTAGTTGTAGTAGAAATGAGGGATACGCATCCATTCATTGTCGATCTCGGGATCCAGAACAGTGTTCTCACCGTAGTACAGGGCGTTCAGGCGACGGTACTCGCCGCACAGAACATCGGGAGTCAGGCTGACACCTTCCTGTGCCATCTTGCCAATGTTCATCTCGAACTCGGCAAACATGGTCTGGCGGTACAGGGTAGTACGGAACTGCTCTAAGAAATGGTTGATAAGATATGCTCTCTCCTTCTTGTCCGTAGTGCGGGCAAGGAGGTATTCCATAAGGAGAGCCTCGTTACAAGTAGAGGCAACCTCGGCAACGAAAATCACATATTCGGCATCAATGGGGTTCTGGGTCTTGTTGGACAGATAAGAATGGAGAGCGTGACCCATTTCATGTGCCAGAGTAAACTGGCTGTCCAGAGTGCCGGTGTAGTTCAGGAGGACGAAGGGATGGACTCTTGCACCGGCGGAGTACGCACCGGAACGCTTACCGACATTTTCGTAAACGTCGATCCAGCGGTTTTCGAAGCCTTCCTTCAGGATGGCACGATACTTTTCTCCCAGAGGCGCACAGGCCTCGTAAACGGTAGCCTTGGCATCTTCGATGGGGGTCTTCTGATCCAGACCCTCAACAAGGGGGCTGTATACATCGTACATATGGAGCTCGTCTACACCCAGGAGTTTCTTCCGCAGATCCATGTAGCGGTGCATCTTATCCATATTCCGGTGAACCGCTTCGATGAGGTTCTTGTAAACCGCTACGGGAACATTGGTATTGGACAGAGATGCCTCCAGAGAGGACTCGTATTTCCGAGCCTGTGCAAAGAACTGCAACTGCTTGACCTGAGAATTCAGGATTGCAGCAATGGTGTTCTTGTAGCTGCCGTAGGTGCGGTACAGGGTCTCAAATGCGCTCTTGCGCAGTTCTCTGTAG
>JAZREB010000242.1:0-1281 GCA_045660585.1 Faecousia sp.
ATAGCTACCGCCCACATCCACACCCAGATCGCAGGTGTAGCGCCACTTCACCACATCTCCATCTTTCAGTTCATAACGGGAACAGCCGTAGTTGGGATACCAACCGTTGACACTGTACATCCAACCGGACAAACTGCCACAGTCAAATTCATAGAGATTGTGGATGCCCTCAACATATGCGCTGTTGTAAATGGGAGTCCAAGAGGCATGCATGTGGATACCCTTTTCCTTGCACAGCCGTTGCAGAACATCGTAGACCGATTCCCCTTCATAGAAGGTCACGGTTGTGGTGCCAAGGATCATGCCGTCAGAGGGAACCATCTCCAACTTATCGGGATCCAGCAGCTCCAGATTATTGAGAATAGTTGCACAATCAATAGAGAAGGTACAGGTCTGCATCTTGGTCTGATCTACCGTCTGATCCTCCGGCTCTACAGGTTTGGGCTTGCCCTCCGGTGTGGGAGAGGTATAATATTTATCCCTACCATTTGTATAGATGGTTCCACCGATCTCCACCGTTCCGGAAAGGTAATTGTCCGTGGGAGTGGTTTCCTGTGCATCTTCGATTGTCGCAGGCTCGGTAATTTCATCCAATACCGCATCTTCCGGAAGTGCATCGGGACGGATCACAAATTCTCCCACAGTACCGTCCAGAGACAGGTTTAGGATGGTATTCTTGCCTCCTGTAAGGGACACAGATGCCACAGGTATTTCCCCTGTATAAGCCGTGGCACTCTGAGCCGCCCAGGCTTCCTGCAAGGTAATGGACAGGAGAATGGGACACCCAAAAGCGACCTCCTGACGGAGTTTGACTGCCACACCTTCCTTGGAGGGCTGAAGTTCTGCCAAAAGATTGATTTCCCTTGCTTGGGTAATATCACTGCCGAAGACCGTCCACTCATAGGGAATGCCGTTGCTTTCCCCTGCAAAGGTGCCGATGGCATTTTCACTCCGAATCTGTTCCACGATCCCCTGAGAAATGATCCCGTCTTCCGGAATGGGAAGAGTATCATGTAGATTCACTTGTCCGAAATTCCCCGCGCAGCCACAAAGGCCGAGCAGAATAGAAAGGATCAATAGTATTGCGATCTGCTTTTTCATAGTCATTCTCCAATTACGAATTTCCCGTGTTTCACTTTCAGAGTATCTGTGGTCATTGCCAAGCTATGTTCCTCTTGGGAAGAAGCAAAGACTGCGTCTTCCACCACCAGATCCAGCACATCCCCCTGTCGCACACTGCCACGGAGACGGAAGGACAGGCGGAGAAGCACATTGCCTTCC
>JAZREB010000243.1:0-12623 GCA_045660585.1 Faecousia sp.
TACTCACCCGTTCGCCACTAAGCTAAAACTTCCGCCCCGAAGGACTTCCATAATAGCTCCGTTCGACTTGCATGTGTTAGGCACGCCGCCAGCGTTCGTCCTGAGCCAGGATCAAACTCTCTATGATATGGTATCTTAATCCGCCGTAGCAGAATTAAAATCTTCATTCATAAGTTCGCTCTTAGCTATACTCAAGAATTTTCGTTGGCTATTCTCGCAAATGTCTCAATTGACATCATCAAGAACAACTTAATAATTTATAATCAAAATTGTTCAAGGTGTTTGTTCATGTTTCTCGTTGTTTAATTTTCAAGGTACATCGCTGTTTTCGCAGCCTATTCAAAGTCTTTTCCGAGGTTCATCAAGCAAGCTCTCCGCTCGGCGACGACTCAAACATTGTATCACAAGAAGCTCAGTTTGTCAAGACCTTTTTTAAACTTTTTAAAAAGTTTTTTGGTTTTGAGGTGCTTGCCTCAAGTGCTCCGCTATTTTAACAGATATCTTCCCATTTGTCAAGTGTTTTTTTCAAATTTTTTGAATTTTTTCTAATATTTTTTCCAGACACTACCAATTGTGTTAAAAGGGGCACCAGACCCCAACATAGGGTCGTCCCAATGGTAATTATTCTGCGGTCTATATGTGGTATCATCAAAATTCCTATTCCCGATGCAATTAAAATCCATAGGATTTCAGAATTATTTTTTTCTTCTCCCCTTTTTCCCCGAAGGTTTTTATTGACGAAAAACAGCATTCCCATAAAGCAAAATGCCCCCAGAGTCCCTCCGCATGCCACAAGGGTCTCCAAACGCTCCATGGTTCCGAAGAGATTGACTGACTTTGACGCAGTATAAAAGTCCCTTGCCCCCACTCCTTCCGTAACCATAGCCGCCACTACAGAGAGAATACCGCTTGCTACCATAGCCCACGGTCTGTAATTCCTGCCTTGCAACGGACATACATATAATAATAGGATAGGAAAAAATCCAAATGCCAGATTTTGCAGATGCTCTTGCTTTTCCGGCAGGAGATTTGCCATCTCTATATTTTGCAGGGAAAATAGAAACAGGATCCCGTATAGCCCCGCTATAAAAAACAACAGCACTGCCCCTACCACAGGTATAGCCCCTTTCCGGAATCCATAGGCCGCCAGGATCAGCAAAAGGATTCCCGGCAGGGGGCTATCCATGCCATAGAGGTCGGAAATTTCCCCTGCGATGACACTCAGCATGACCACATTCCACAGATATACCGGGATCCCTAAGGCACTTTCCCATTTTCCCATTGATTCTTGTGCCATTGGCTTCCCGAAAGACACCACCAGGAAGGTTCCCACTGTCACAAGAAGCACTGCCTCCCATCCCACCTGTGGGAGGAAAAGGACGGCAGGAACCGACATGGCGCAAATCCCCCATGCGGTAAGTTGTTTGCCTTGTATACGATTCAACCGAGCTGTACCTCCTTTTCCATAAGATCTGCGATTTTCAAATCGCTCCTGTGTTGTCTGTAAAATGGGTATAGAATCCGAGGATCCTCCATACCGTAGCGAAAAAACACCTCTGCCCCGGGGCGCAGGTCTCCACTCCCTGCCGCTTCCACCGCCAACTCCATATCGGAAAACACTGCCTGCTCCGCCGTGTGGAAGAACACCTCCCCGGAGGCATTTTCCCGCAGATTTTCCACAGCCTCTGCCCAAGAGATTCCGAATCCTTCCCCGCCTTCGCTGAGGATCCGAATTCCGCCCCTCTCCCGTTGTGCTTGAATACAGAGGATGGGCAGAAGCCTCTCGGTATCATAGGACTGAAAGGGCATAGCCCACAGTAAGACCACTATTGTAATAAGAAGGATCCAAGGTTTCATTTTTTCTCACTCCTTATAGGGGGACGGAGAATCCCCTTTAGAGACACTTTGGCAAAGGGTGCCAAATAGGGCTTCCCAAAGCTCTCCAGCCCCGCCAGATGGATCAGTAGGCACAGACTGCCAATGGTGACCCCATAGAGTCCCCCCAGGGCTCCCAATATCGTCAGTCCCGTGCGCCACAGCCGCAGGGCATCTGCCAAACCCCGTCCCGGCACCGTAAACCCACAGATCCCCGCAACGGCCACCACGATCAGTGCCGTAGGGGAAATAATTTTTGCTTCTACCGCTGCTGATCCCACCACCAGGCCGCCGATGATGGAAAGACTCTGTCCCACAGATTGGGGCAAGCTGACACTTGCCTCCTGCAACAGCTCAAAGGCAATAAGGAGCCCCAGCACTTCAAACACCGTAGGAAAAGGTACCCGTTGTTTCGCCTCGATCACCGATTGCAGTAGTCCTGTAGGGAGCATTGCAGGGTGGAACACCACCATCGCCACATAAACAGCCGGAAGAAGGAGTCCCACCAAAAGAGCTCCCCATCTCAGGATCCGCATCCAGGAAGCAGAGAAAAAGTCCTTCCCCCGGTCCTCCCCACTGGTTAGGAAAAACCCTATATCCACCGGGAGCAAATACCCCAAGGGAAGGCCGTCTACCAAAAGTCCGATTTTTCCTTCCAAGAGAGCCCTTGCAAAACGGTCTGTCCTCTCTGTGTACTGGATCAAGGGGAATGCCGTCATACGGGAGCCTGTCACCAGTTCCTCCACAGCCGCGGGGGTAATAAGCCCCCGCGTCCTTAGGTTTTCCAACCGTTCCTTCATCCGCTCCAGAAGCTCCGGATCCGTAACACCTTGGATATATGCCACGGATACATTGGTTCGGCTTTCCGTCCCCACTGTCGTTTCATAAAAATGGAGATCTGCCGACCTAAGATGTCTGCGCAGGAGACTCGTGTTGGTTCGAGAAGTCTCTGTAAAGGCATCCTTTGGCCCCTTTACGGTATTCTCCACAGAAGGAGGGGAGGGAGATCGCTTTTCCGGTGTTTTATCCTCAAAGGCCAGTGCCTGACCTCCGAACACAACAATGCAGAATCCGTTGAGGAGCCGCTGCAACAAGCTGTCTAAATCCTCACAGGGAACCGCCACCGCATTATACACCGTGCGGTGCAGTGCCCGATCATAGAGTTCCTCCATGGTGCCCCCTACGGTGTCCTGCATTAAGGGCTTGACCACGAATTCGGAAATGTCACCCCCGGAAACCAGACCGTCTATACTATATATAAATAGTATATGAGCGCCTACCTTCAGTTCCCGGCGGTTCAGATCCCCACTGTCACCGAAAATCCTGCAAATATTCTCATCGGATATTTCTCCCACATATGTTCCATCGTCCAGTCGGCGAACACTCATGAAATCACCCCGAAATATTTTGTCTCCCACGGAAAAATTTATTCCGAATTCTTGACGAATTTTCTTTACTATGGTAAAATAGGCGAAAAGTATCTGTATTGCTGTATTAAAGGATAAAATTGTTATGAAAACACTGTTTAGTATCACAGCTCCCCCACCAAAGACTCTGGCGGAAACCATGACGTTCCTGCAAAACGCTGCAACGGGTCACAGTAAGGATCTCCACCTGGATTACGATCGGATGCTCAATGAATTCCACTGTCTGTGGATGATCGTCCGTGCCAAAGTCCACTTGGATCGTCTCCCCACAGAGCAGATCCGCATTGACACCTGGCTCCGTAAGCCCTCGGCAGTTGCCAGCATCCGCGACTATGCCATTTTTGAAGGGGATGAAGAGATCGGCTACGGTGTCTACGCCTGGACCATCGTCCACGCAGAAACACGGAAACTGGTCAACATGCGTTCTGTTCCTCCCATTACGGATTCCCCCGTTTTAGAGCCGGAAAGAACCGGTGTCCTGAAACGGATCCCCCTGCCGGAGGCAATGGAAGAATCCGGTCTGTGGATCGTCTCCCCGGAGGAGATCGACGCCAACGGCCATGTCAACAACGTCTGTTATGTCCGCCACGGAGAGGCACTCTGCCACGGAGAACTGGATCTGGAAGTGATTTTTGACCGAGAATGCTTCCCCGGAGAGAAGATCACCCTGTTCCAAAAAGGCGGATACATCAAGGGCGTAAAGGAAAGCGGAGAAGAATGCTTCCGTGCCCGATTCGGAGGGAAAGAAGAATGAAAAAAGTATGGATCCTGTGCCTGTGTCTGGCACTGCTCTTCGTAGCAGGGTGCGGAAAGCAAACCACCGCCCCTACAGTAGCCACAGAAGACACCGAGGCTACCACCACAGTTTTGGAGACTACACCCATCCCGGATATGCTGGTAGGCATGTGGAGAAGTGCAGATCCCGGTGAACTGGACATGGTAGAGACTATTGAGTTCACTGCCGACGGTTATATTTCCGTTAGCTGTACCTATCAGGGTTCCGATGCCGGTACCATTTACGGCACCTTCTACGTTGCAGAGGAAGTCCTCCACTGTGATATGACTTCCAACGGCGAGCCCTATATTCTGGATTACCGTTACAGTATTGACGGACGAGAGCTTGCGCTCCGTTCCGACAGCAAAACCGCCCACTATATTAAAGTATCTTAAATTATCCCACAAGGAGGAAATATTATGAAACCCTATATCCAACTGACCCAGGCAGAACGACAGGCAGAATATGCCGCCCTGCAGACCCGTTTTGAAGAATACAAGGCTCTGGGCTTAAAGCTCAACATGGCCAGAGGCAAGCCCGGTGTAGAACAGCTCCGTCTGTCTGCTCCCATGCTGAACATCCTGACCATCGACGATTGCGAGATCGACGGTATCGATACCAGAAACTATGGCGAGCTCACAGGTCTGCCCTCTACCAAGAAGCTGTTTGCAGAGCTCCTTGGCACCAAGCCCGAAGAAATTTTAGTCGGTGGCAACGCAAGTCTGTCCCTCATGTACGATCTGATCGCCAAGGCTTATACCCATGGTCTAAAGGATTCCGCACAGCCCTGGTCTAAGGAAGAGACTGTGAAATTCCTCTGCCCCTCCCCCGGCTATGACCGCCACTTTAAGATCTCCGAGAGCTTCGGTATGGAGCTCATCACCATTGCTATGACCGAGAACGGCCCCGACATGGATGCCGTGGAAGAAGCCGTAAAGGATCCCACCGTCAAGGGTATGTGGTGTGTTCCCAAGTACTCCAACCCCGATGGCATCATCTATTCCGAAGAGACCATCGACCGTATTGCAAATCTGAAGCCCGCTGCTCCCGATTTCGCCCTCATGTGGGATAATGCCTACTGCGTACATGAGGTTTACGGCGAGTTCCGTCCCTTCCGCGATATCCTGACCCTGTGCCGTGAAGCCGGCAGAGCCGACATGGTCTACGAGTTCGCCTCCACCTCCAAGGTCACCTTCCCCGGTGCCGGTGTAGGCGTTATGGCAGCCAGTGTAGAGAACCAGAAGTACATCACCTCTCTGCTGACCTTCCAGACCATCAGCTATGATAAGCTGAACCAGCTCCGCCATGTCCGTTTCCTGAAGGATAAGGAGACCACCCTGGCTCTCATGCAGGAGCATGCCAAGGTTCTGCAGCCTAAGTTCTCCGCAGTTCTGGATGCTCTGGACAGCGAGATCGCGCCCCTGGAGATCGGCAACTGGACCAAGCCCCTGGGCGGTTACTTTGTTTCCTACAATGCTATGGAAGGCACCGCAAAGCGCGCCCTTGCCCTGTGCAAGGAAGCCGGTGTAGTCATGACCGGCGCCGGTGCTACCTTCCCCTATGGCAAGGATCCCAAAGACAGCAACATCCGTATCGCTCCCAGTCTGCCCCCTGTAGAAGAGCTGAAGTCCGCTATGGCGATCTTCTGCATCTGTGTCCGCATGGCAGCTCTGGAAAAGCTGGGTCTGTAATATTTTTCCATGGAGTGCCCGACTCTTTTCAGCGCTAATTCAGTGGTTTTTGCTATACTGGATGTAACAGAAAGCAGAAAGGAGTCCGGGCATGGCCTATCAGTCCAGTTTCCAGCGGTACGAAATCAAATATATGCTGACCCGGTCTCAGAAAGATGCTCTGATGAAGGTTATGGAGCCCTACATGAGATTGGATCGGTACGGTCGTACCACGATCCGCAACATTTATTACGACACCCCCAATTATCGATTGATCCGACGCTCCATCGAACGACCTATTTATAAGGAAAAGCTACGAGTCCGTAGCTACGACCAAGTAGCTCCCGGCGGCGATGTTTTTGTAGAACTGAAAAAGAAGTTTAAAAAAGTTGTGTATAAACGGCGATTGGTCATGCCCATAGGCGATGCCGGGGCATGGCTGGCAGGGGACGATTCTCTCAAGCCCGACTCACAAATCGGTTCGGAGATCCGGTATTTCCGTGATTTTTACGGAGAACTCCGTCCTACGGTATTCCTATCCTATGAACGGGAAGCCTTCTATAGCTTAGACGGCAGTGATTTCCGCATCACGATGGATGAGAATATTCTGGCACGGGATCACGATCTGGATCTATGCTCCGAGGCTTACGGCACGGCGATCCTGCCCGAGGACATAACCCTGTTAGAGGTAAAGGCGCCCGGTGCTATCCCACTGTGGCTCACACGGTTTTTAACGGAAAACAGGATCTACAAAACATCTTTTTCCAAGTACGGCACCGCCTACCAAAATATGTTGTTTGAAGGAGGAAAACTCTGTGTTTAAAGGCTTATTCGATTCCGCATCCGCTACTACCATCTCTGTAGAAAATTTCCTGCTGTGCATGGGTGTTGCACTGGCCATTGGTCTGTTCCTAACCCTGTGCTATAATTTCCGTAGTCGGTCAAGTAAGAGCTTCGCCACTACCGTTGCTATCCTGCCCACCATCGTCTGCGTGGTCATCATGATGGTCAACGGCAATATCGGTGCCGGCGTGGCTGTTGCAGGCGCTTTCGGTCTGGTTCGCTTCCGTTCTCTCCCCGGCACTGCCAAGGAGATCGCCATGCTGTTCCTTGCCATGTGTGCAGGTCTCATCTGCGGTATGGGTTATCTGGGCTATGCCGTCCTCTTCTCCCTGATCATGGGCATGATCTGCCTGGTCTATTCCGCAGTGAATCCGACAGGGGTCAAGAACAGCCGTACCCTAACCATTACCATTCCCGAGGATCTGGACTATACCGAGGTATTTACGGATCTTTTGAAGGAATACACCACCTCCTATGAGCTGGAGCAGGTCAGAACCACCAACATGGGAACCATGTTCCGTCTGTCCTATCATGTGGTCATGAAGGACGTTTCCAAGGAGAAGGAATTTGTGGATAAGCTCCGCTGTCGTAACGGAAATCTGGAGATCATGATCGCCAAGCCCGGCTACGGTGCACCGGAATTATAATCGTTTACACACAATTGGGGGATCAAGGCAGAGCTCTGCCCTGATCCCTCCCTGTTTTAAGAAAGAAGGTCCCCTTATGAAAGCAAAGTTCTGTCTGTTATTGTGTCTGTGTTTTCTCCTTACAGCCTGCTCCTCGGGAAACAGCCCTACAGAAAGCAATCCCTCCGGCTCCCCCTCGGACAGTTCCTCTGTAACTACCGTAACAGAAGCAACCTCCCCCACAGAAGCAGTGATCCCCTCGGATCAATTTTCCAACAAAGATCAAGATACGGATAGCTCCGGCAGTGTAGAGATCCTTCTCAGCGGATCCACTGCAAGCTGTACCGACAACGGTGTTACCGTCAGCGGTTCCACCCTTAATATCACTTCCGAAGGAAAGTACCGCCTCAACGGAGACTTTTCCGGTAACGTGGTGGTAGAGGTAGGAAAGACCGATCATGTCCATCTGATCCTGTCCAATGCCAACATTACTGCCACAGATACTGCCGCCCTCTATGTGAAGCAGGCAGAAAAAGTCGTGGTGACCTTAGAGGGAGAAAACAGTCTCCTAACCAACGGCGCCTTTCCGGAAACGGATGAAAATATTGACAGCGCCGTATTTGCAAAGGATGATCTCAGCTTTAACGGCTCCGGCTCCCTTGCCGTAAGCTCCCCGGATCACGGTATCGTTTGTAAGGATGATCTGGTTTTCTTGGGAGGCAATTATACTGTAGAAGCCGGTCGCCACGGACTCAGTGCCAATGACAGTATCCGCATTGCAGACGGCACCTTTGCCGTAAGTTCCGGCAAGGACTGCTTTAACAGCGAAAACGAGGAAGAGCCCACCACTTCTTATGTTTATATCGAAAAGGGTACCTTTACCCTTACCGCAGAGGGTGACGGCATCAGTTGTGATTCCACCCTACAAATCGGTGGCGGTACCTTCTCGATTCTCTCCGGTGGTGGCAGTGTAAACGGTGAGGTCCATTTTGATTCCCCTCCCGGCTTTAACGGCTATTCCGACAGCACCACAAGTGAAGACACCGTCAGCACCAAGGGTCTCAAGGCCGGTGGTTCCGTTCTGATTTACGGCGGTTCTTTCCAAATCGACTCTGCCGATGATGCCATCCACAGCAACAACAATGTAGAGCTCTACGGTGGCACTTTCCACATTCAAAGCGGAGACGACGGTGTCCACGGCGAAGAACAACTCCTGATCCGTGACGGCGAGATCCGTATCTCCAAATCCTATGAGGGTCTGGAAGCCCACCGTATTGACATTGACGGTGGTGATATCGACATCATTGCCTCCGATGACGGACTCAATGCCGCAGGCGGTAATGACGGCAGTGGCATGGGTTGGAACGATATGTTCGCCAATGACGAAAATGCCTATATTTCCATTACCGGTGGCAAACTGGTAGTGGATGCCTCCGGCGACGGTATCGACTCCAACGGTGCTCTCACGGTTACCGGCGGTGAGACCTATGTTTCCGGCCCCACCAACGGCGGTAACGGCACATTGGACTATGCCGGGGAAGCAAAGGTCACAGGCGGTATTTTTGTAGCGGCAGGCTCTTCCGGCATGGCCATGGGCTTCGGCTCTACGTCTACGCAGGGAGCTATCTTCGTCACCTATAACACCCAGAGCGCAGGCAGTCTCGTCTCCCTGACCAACGCCGCAGGAGAAGAGATCCTCCATTGGGAAACTACCAAGACAAGCGGTTCCATTGTTCTCAGTTGTCCCGAGATCAAACAGGGTGAGACCTATACCCTCACCGTAGGCTCCATTACAGGAGAGATCGTCATGACCGACATCCTCTACGGCACCACAAGCGGTATGGGTGGCCCCGGTGGCGACGGAGGACGCCCCGGTGGTGGCGGTGGCACTCCTCCCAACGGTGGCGGTGGCACTCCTCCCGACGGTGGCGGTGGCACTCCTCCCGACGGTGGTGGCAGAACGCCCCCTCCCGGCGGTTGATAGGTCAAAAAAGCCCCGTCATTTCCCGTGTGCCGATAAGACAGTAATTCCGTAAAAATCATAATTTTACGGCATCTGTCTTACAGGGTTGGAAAACAACTACAAAAAGAACGATGTCGAGTCGAAAGACTTAGCATCGTTCTTTTTCTATCTCAAAATCATTGAAATTACGGAGGTTTTACCATGAAACGACTATTATCTTGCGAGTTTAACTTTGATACGGTCTGCGTGGAGCTGAAGTTCTCAGATGGCTCTATAATTGCCATTGATACCATTGCTGTTGAAAATGAGGTGGCAGATAATATGTATCAGCGGTCAGAGCTTGATTATCTTATCTACAATGACCCGGATGCATACGCCGATCTGATACTCAACGGCAATCCCGAAGCCTACCTAAAGGCAGTAACAGAGTACAAACCATTTGAAAGCTGATATTAGGAGTAGCAATATTTCTGCGGGCATGATTCTATCATACAACCGATAAATGCAACCTATTTGTAAATTCCTATTTACCATTTTTGAAATTCTATTGAAAATGGTAAGAAGTTATGATATAATACTTGCTGTGAGGTGATGCGTCATGAAACTTATAGCTCGAAATCATTATTTAGAAAAACTTATCAATGTAATCGGTACTCCGGATATTAAAGTCATTACAGGTGTTCGTCGTAGCGGAAAGTCCAAGCTGCTTGAAGCGTTCAAAAATCATATCGAACAGAATGTACCCGACCACAACATCATTCAAATCAACTTCAACTTACCGGAGTTTGACCATCTGCTTGAATATCGCCCCTTGTATGACTACATCAATTCGCAGTATGTAGCAGGCAAAGAAAATTTTGTTTTGATTGATGAAGTCCAGATGTGCACCGACTTTGAGAAAGCAATCAACGGTCTGCACGCATCCGAAAAGTTTGATATTTATATTACCGGCTCGAACGCTTTCCTTTTGAGTTCTGACCTTGCTACGCTGTTTACAGGGAGAACGTTTGAAATCAAGGTATTCCCGTTCTCGTTCAGCGAATATATGCAGTATTTTGGTTACAGCGACAAGTATGCTGCCGTTGATAAGTATATGATTGAGGGCGGCATGGCTGGTTCCTATCTCTATAAGGATCAAGAAGCCAAGTATGATTATATTGCCGATGTTTTCAATACCTTGATTGTCCGTGATATTCGCAAGAAATATAAAATCCGTAATATGCAGTTGATGGACAGACTTGTGGATTTCCTTATGGACAACATTTCCAATCTGACCTCGGCACGAAACATCACAAATACGTTCAGCGGATTAAAGGAAAAGGTCAACCACGTTACCATCAGCTCGTATATTCAGTATTTGTGCAACGCCTTTGCCTTTTATAAAGTCCGCAGATATGACATTAAGGGCAAAAAATATCTTTCCAGCAACGACAAGTATTATCTGAGCGACCATACCTTCCGCTATGCAAAACTCGGCACGAAGAATATGGACTACGGTAGAATACTTGAAAATGTGGTTGCGATAGAGCTACTCCGCAGGGGGTATGAGGTCTATGTCGGTGTGCTTTACAAGAAAGAAATCGACTTCGTTGCCATCAAGCGCAACGAGAAGATTTATATACAAGTATCTGACAACATCAGCGACGACAAGACTTTTGAACGTGAGGTGTCGCCATTGCTTCAAATCAAGGATGCTTACCCTAAGATGGTCATTGCCCGTACTCGACACGATGAATATCAGTATGAGGGTGTGAGGATTGTCGATATTGCAGATTGGTTGTTGAAGTGATTACCGAAATTTAAAAAATATAAAAAACGGTAAATAACACAACCGCCAAGACTATTTATATGTGGTATACTGGTAATACCATATTGCTTTGGAAAGATGTGTATGGTATTGCCTCAAATACCGCTGCCACGAAACTTTATAAATCGATGCTTGAATGGCAAAAAGAATTAACTAACACATTAGAAATTTGGATTAGCAAAGGTGTCGATATGTCTGTAGGAGAACTGATTCTCGCAAGAACAAATTTAGGAGCTGTAGTTGAATCATGGTTAAAATTCTTTTATTGTGTATATTACGATGATTATTGCAAAAATCCAATCACATACAAAAACAAAATGGTAGAGCCGGGTTTTGCAAAAATTGCAGAGTGTACATACACCTGCTGTGCTTGCTATTCTTAAAAACCATAAGGCTGAGGTCATAAGTCTGCAACAGGTTATTGAAGAACAGGAACGACAGGCAGAGAATTTGGAACAGTTTATCCAAAGGGTAAAGAGAAACAGCGAACTTACGGAGCTTTCCCCTTACGCTCTCAGAGAGCTTGTCAAGGCAGTTTATGTAGAAGCACCCGACAAGTCCAGCGGCAAGAGAAAGCAGAAGATACATATCTCCTATGACCTCATTGGCTTTATTCCCGTGGATGTACTGACAAAAGCAGAACAGGCATGGCCGAAATCATGCCTGTTCCAAGAAAAATGCGAATTACTGTTTTACCAGCAGGGAGCTTTTTCCCCACTGACTTATAAAAATCCCCTGAAGCAGAGCAAAATGATCTGTTTCAGGGGATTTTTTATTTTTTGGGGCTTAGTCCGGAGTTCGTTTGTAGATCGATACCCAGTCCTCCACCCGGGAGAATTCCTCATAGCCTTCCTCTTCCAAGAATGCTATGAGCGCCTGTCGCCCATCTTCGCCTTCTTCTTTGACAAATTTGGCATAGAGAGTTTTGCCCCCGGTGGTCAGCACGATATACTCGCTTTCCAGTATATGCTCCATGGAAGCATAGGTCAAATCATAGATGGTGTCCCGTTGGGACAGATAGACCGTGTAGTTTTCCGTGGCAGTTACCACTGCATCACGAGGAATCTCGGAAAGAGCCTCTTGAACCTCTTGGAGCTCTTCCCGTTGTTGGATATAATCCAAGGGATAGCTGGCCGCTTCCGGCAGGATCACCGTGGCAAAGCATATTGCCGACAGGATCGTCCCCACCGTTAACGCCGGGGTTTTCCACCGTTTCCAAGAGATATCCTTTAGATTCAGGCTAAAAACGTACATGGATAATGCAACGGTACCGAATGAATATTGGAAAAATACATTGCTCTGATATCCATAGTCCGATATGAGATTGATCAGTACATAGGGGATCAGCAGAATGTATCTCTCATACCGCCGTGTAAACAGTGGCATACCAAGGAGGGGTACCATGGTGAGGAAAATATACTTTGCCTTTTCTCGATCCGCACATTCAAACAGCACCTTCATGGGGAACACGACCACACAGCGAACCACTGCCACCAAGGATCGATTCCCGTTGTACATACAGTTATAGTACCGTTCATTCATGACCCCGTCTCCCCGCCCACTCAGATACCAAGTAGTCAAGAAGAAGCACAAAAGGGAGCCCACCAAAAGACCCAATCCTGTGAAAAGCTGTTTCC